>PMJE01000033.1 GCA_003157315.1 Myxococcales bacterium
GCAGGGTCGGGCAGATTTCGCCGACTGCCTGGTCGAGCGCAGCGCTGCAGCGGCCGGCTGCGATCGGACAGTCACCTTCGACAAAGCGGCCGCCGCGATCGGCATGACCCTGCTCACGCCCACGACCAAGCCAACGCCCTGAGCGGTGCGCACCCGGGCGGGGTCGAATCGTTGTCCTGGCCTGACAAACCGCCGCCTTATCCTCAAGCCGGAGGTTTGTCATGGACCACGCCAGCGACGATTCACCCGATTTGGTTCCGGCGCGCATCCTGAACGAGTTCGCGTACTGCCCGCGCCTGGCCTACATCGAATGGGTGCAGGGTGAGTTCGCGGACAGCGCCGATACTGTGGAAGGGCGGCACCAGCACCGGCGGGTCGACCAGGAATCGGGCAGCATGCCGGCCGCGGACGAGCTGGGCGACGACAAACTGCACGCGCGCTCGGTGTACCTGTCGGCGCCACGGCTGGGCATGGTGGCGCGTATCGATCTCATCGAAGGCGATGGCATGCAAGTCACGCCCGTGGACTACAAACGCGGCGAGGCGCCCGATGTTCCCGAGGGCGCGTGGGAGCCAGAGCGCGTGCAGGTGTGCGCGCAGGGGCTGATTCTTGAGGAAAACGGCTACGCCTGCGAGGCGGGTGTCCTGTACTTCGTCGCGTCCAAGCGCCGAGTTCCGGTTCCCTTCACGACCGAGTTGCGCGAGCGAACGCAGTCGCTGTTGCAGCAGCTACGAGAGGCGGCCCGGTCGCCGCAGTCGCCGCCACCGCTGGTGGACAGCCCCAAGTGTCCGCGTTGCTCGCTGGTCGCCATCTGTCTGCCCGACGAGATCAACCTGCTGCGCCTCCCGCGCGAGGAGGTGGAGCCCGAGCCGCGGCGCCTGTTGCCGGCGCGGGACGACGCCCTGCCGTTGTACGTGCAGACCAGCGGCACGCGCGTCGGAAAACGCGACGACGAGCTGGTCATCGAACCGCGCGAAGGGCCGAAGCAGACCGTGCGTCTGGGACAGACGTCGCAGCTCTCCGTGTTCGGGCACGTGCAGATTTCCACCCAGGCCATCCAGGCCGTCGTCGGACATGGCATTCCCATCTGCTACCACTCGACGGGTGGCTGGTTCTACGCCATGACCTCGGGGGCGATGCACAAGAACGTCGAGTTGCGCCGTCTGCAGTTTCGGGCGGCCGAAAACCCGGAACGCTCGTTGGCCATTGCACGCAAGCTGGTGACGGCGAAGATCCGCAACTGCCGCACGCTGCTGCGACGGAATGCGGAAGAGCCGCCGATACGCGACCTGGATGGGATGCGTACCATGGCAGAGGAGGCCGCCCAGGCCGATGCAGCCGCATCTCTGCTCGGCATTGAGGGTACGGCGGCGCGCCTCTACTTCCAAAATTTCCCATCGCTGCTGCGGGCAGAGCCCGAGGCGGGCCTGACTTTCGATTTCCACGGCCGGAATCGCCGCCCGCCGCGCGATCCAATTAACGCCCTGTTGTCGCTGGCCTACGCTCTGCTGACCAAGGACGTGAGCTTGGCCGTGCAGTCAGTGGGCTTCGATCCCTTCCTCGGCTTCTATCATCGGCCACGCTACGGCAGGCCTGCCCTGGCGCTGGATCTGATGGAAGAGTTCCGGCCCTTGATTGCCGATTCGGTGGTTCTGACCGCGGTGAACACGGGCGTCGTGAGACCGAGCGAGTTCACTCAGCGGGCTGGGGCGGTGAACCTGAACGAAACCGGACGAGTGAAGTTCATCCGTCAGTATGAACGCCGTATGGATGAACTGGTCACTCATCCGGTATTCGGCTACCGCATCAGCTACCGGCGCGTGCTGGAGGTCCAGGCGCGACTGCTGGCGCGCTTCCTGGCTGGCGAGGTGCCTGAGTATCCGGGGTTCGAGACGAGGTAGCCATGCGAAATGTCTACCTAGTTTGCTACGACATCTGCGATGATCGGCGGTTGAAGCGAGTGTACAAGACCATGCGGGGCTTCGGCGACCACCTTCAGCTATCGGTATTCCGGTGCGAACTGTCGACCCGGGAGCGGGCCGAGATGATAGCGGCCGTAGGCCCCGTCATCGATCAGGCCGCGGACCAGGTGCTCATTGTGGATATCGGCCCGGCCGAAGGACGTGGTGCCGAGGTCTTCTCTACGCTGGGCCGGGCCTACGTTCAGCCCGAACGCCACGCCGTCGTGATCTGACAACGCATGCTCTGTGATATCCGAATAGCTACACGTGAAGTCGTCGCTGCGAGCGGCCCGGTGGCGCGACCCCTCACCGGACCCGCTCGCAATCCTACCAAGAGGAGGAACCCAACAAAAACACGCGAAGAAACAGAAACCCGCCAGACGGCCCACATGGCCGACATGCCCCCATCACGTCGCAATACCCAACCCGTTCGAAAGTGCCCGCAGAACTCCGCAAGATCGTTCCCGATTTTCCCCGCGCCCTCTCCGTCGCCTGTTGGCGANNGGCGACGGCCCCATTGAAGCCACGACACTTCGCTGGCCACCACCGTGGCGATCGGAGCTCTCCGTCGCCTGTTGGCGACGGCCCCATTGAAGCTCCGGACCATCGGGTGTTGCCGCCTCGTCTACAACCGCTCTCCGTCGCCTGTTGGCGACGGCCCCATTGAAGCGCATGACCAACGCTCGTGTCGATGGCGGACAAGGGTTCTCTCCGTCGCCTGTTGGCGACGG
>PMJE01000644.1 GCA_003157315.1 Myxococcales bacterium
GGGTGTTGCCGTCGTCACAAACCTCGCCCAGGTCCGCGCTCTGGATGCCATCCCCGCAGACCTTCACCGGCTCGCAGGGTTTGCCGGGAACCAGGCACAGCCAGCCGGTCTCCTGGTGGCAATTCGAGTCGCAGCCGTCGCCCGCCAAGGTGTTTCCGTCATCGCAAGTCTCGTCGCCTTTGACCCGTCCGTTGCCGNNAGGGTGTTGCCGTCGTCGCACACCTCGCCGGGTTCGATCTTGCCGTTGCCGCACTTGAAAGTAGGAATGCAGGGCTTGCCTGGGGTCGGGCAGGTGAAATTCGGTTCGACCTTGCAGATCCCGTTGCAACCATCGCCAGGAACACTGTTTCCGTCGTCGCAGTCTTCGGAGTCCTGATTGATCTTGCCGTCACCGCAGGCAGGACCAGAGGGCACCATCTGGCAATTTGAGGGTGGATTGGGGGACAGGCAAGGGTTGCCCGACGTGCCGCCGGAGCTGCCGGTGCTTCCGCCAGAAAGGTTGATGATCCTGGTAGATCCTCCGGAGGCTCCGCCAGGAGCGCCAGAGCTGCCAGCGATGGAGTTGCCGGCCGTGTTGGAGCCTCCCGACGGGCCACCCGCTTGCGACACCGTCGCCCCCGAACATCCGATCATGGTCGCTGTTGCAGCGGACAATAGAAGAATGACTAGGGAACGATGTGCAGTCATCGGTGCCTCCGATCGATCGCAAGCTTGGCTTACAGCATACCCCATTTCCCTACGATTTTCGGTGTCCGAGCCGTTGCTGCCATCGGATTTCTTGACCGGGGAGACGCCCGCCCAAGTGCCACCCCGGGTTGGCCGGCGGATCCGGGCGGCCGGTGCGGATCCCGAGAGGCACGCAGAAGCCTCGCCTATTCGCGTTGCGGGGGCTCGATCGAGAGGCGGATTGAGTGACGCCGGCCTGCGGCGCAGAAGTTGTTGCACGCCAGCATGTAACGACGCCGCCTTCAGTTGACCGGGACCGATTCGGCTTCGCTCGCGAGGGCCAGCGCCGGCAGAGGCGACAGGCGCGAGCGGACCCGGTAAAGCTCTTTCTGCAGGCCCATGTCCTCCGGCCAAAGCAGTGTCTGCCCAACCAGGGCGAGATAGCGGTCGGACAGCGAGGGATTTCTTCCCAGGCTCGCTCGCGCAGCGGCTGCTGGTTGCCGAATCATGGGTTGCTGGCTGATTCCAAAGAATCCCAGTCCGCGCAGCCAGGCCACGCTTTGTCCGAGGCACAGCAGATGCTCGGCAGAGCGCCGACGTTCACAACTCGCCTGCGCGAAGACGTCGCGTATGGCCTGCGCGGACAGTGGCGCCAGTTCGGGCGGTGTCTCGTTTGCTTCCGCCAGCCGTGCATCCCAGGTCAGCCGCTGCAGATGCCCAGCCTGGCTGCCCTCATTCGCGTCCTTGCTCCGCTGGAACGCGGTCATCTCGGCCAGCCATTCCTGATGCGACAGCCGCTCGATGACCTGTTCGCGCACTTGTGCCAGCCAGCGGGCGCGCTCTCTTGCATCGCCCGCCTTGGCGAGCAGGACTCGGGTTGCCTCGGCCCGCTGCTCCGGGTTGGCGAAGACTTCAATCGTGGCCAGATGGAAGCTGCCCCTGTCCTGATTTCCGTCTTTGAGAGCAAGCGTGGCCTGGTACTGGCCCGCGGCGGACGGAGCCCTGAGCAGAAAGGCACGCCGTTCGATCCCGGGCCCCGGCTCGTTGCCGTACGGCGCCAGGCGAATCTCATCTGAATCGTGATCGTCCAGGCGGGCTTGGGCGGAGACAGCCCGCACGCCCTCGGCCGAAAAGCGCTCCACCAGAACTTCTATGCGCACTAAGCCGTGCGGACCTGCGAGGGGAACCGTACGATTTGAACCGTAAATGCGGCACCCGGGCAACTCGGCCAGCAGTGCAGCATTGGGCGGTAGCTGGCCCACCTCGACCACGTCGCGCCGCACGCTGAGCTGAGAATCGGGCTGGTACCAGAACATGCGCCCGACCAGACTGCGATCGAACTGAAAGAACACCGGCGTCTTCCCATCCGCCAGATCCACCCTCTGCTCCTGATGCTGGTATTGATTCACCTGCGGCCAGTGGTCCCGTACCCGCGCCATCTGGTAGTCAGTGAGGTAGCCCGAATCGACCAGGCGCATGGCCCCCACCAGCAAACTCCCGCCCGCGTCGGGCAGCACCACCGTCGGATTGATGAGCCCCAATCGGCGCTGATGGTCGAGTCGCCACAACCCCTGATGGTACGCCACATGGCCGATGCTGACGTCGAGCAGGCGAGGTGGCGTCAGGATGGGATCACCGGCCCGGTGCAGGAGCAAGAGCATGGCCAGCGCGAAAACGCTCGCCGTGGCGCCGGCCACAATACGAAGCCAGCGACGGGAAAACTCGCTCGACAGCCCGGCACCGACGAGAAAAGCGAAAGCCGCGTGCGCCAGAGCGATTAGCGGCGTGACAAAGCGGTGCTCGCCCATCCAGTCGTTGCCCTTGTATGCCGGCATGAGCACGCTTGCGAGCAGGAGTGCGACTAGAACCGGGGCCACGCCACGCCAGCGCGGATGCAGAAACAGCCCCAGCGCGCATGCCGCAAATACCGCGGTGTAGCGGTAGGGCAGGATCATCTTCACCACATAGGCGCGAAAGAAGGCCATGAAACCCGCGCCCGGCGCTTTCGCGTAGTAGGTGTTCGGCAACAGATCCCGGTAGACCCAATAGCGCCACAGCAAGAGCAGGCCACCCAGCGCGACGGCCACACCCACGGCGCGAAACCACGGCCGCATGACACCCCAGCCCTCCCTCCGCGCGCGCCAAGCCAGCACGAGCGCGAGCGCAGCGAAGAATCCCACCGCGTAGATGATCCCTTCGGGCCGGACCAGCGCCGCGGCGGTGGCCAGCGCGCCGTCGATGAGCGGACGAGGCCCTCGCTCCGCGGCCATGGCAGCCCGCCAGAGCAAGGCCAGCAGAAGCGTGGTGTGCAGCGCGTTTTCCAGGCCGGAGCCGTACCAGGCCCATGTGGATGGAGTCATCAGCTCCGCCGCCGCGAAAACCACTGTGCCCACCAGCGCTGCCGCGATCCCAGCGTGCGGCCTACTCGCGTGGGGAGCCGGCG
>PMJE01000124.1:0-3175 GCA_003157315.1 Myxococcales bacterium
GAGTTGCTCGGGAGACATATAGGCCGGGGTACCCATCGACAATGCCGAACTTGGCCCGGCCGAGCGGTCCGTCACTCGCTCCACCATTACTGAGATGCCGAAATCCAACACCTTGGTGGTCACCACGCGCCCATCTGGCCCAATGCAAATGAAAATGTTCTGCGGCTTGAGGTCGCGGTGGATCACGCCCTGTGCGTGGGCGGCGGCCACCCCCCGCATGGCGGGCAGCAGCACCGTGATAGCTTCGCTGACCGTGAGAAATCCCCTGAACGCGAGGTAACTGCCCAGCGGCTCTCCGTCGAGCAGCTCCATCACGATGCAGGGCATTCCCTCGTGTTCGATGACGTCAAAGACTGAGACGACGTTGGGATGGTTTATCCGACTGGCAGCCAGGACTTCGCTATGAAAAAGGTTCTGGGCCTCCGCCGTCTTGGCCAGCGACCGCAGAATCACCTTAAGCGCGACTCGCTTGCCGGTGCGTTCGTTTGTTCCAGCCCACACCGCGGCCATTCCGCCCTCCCCAATCAGGCGGTCAACCCTGTACTTTCCATCCACGAGCTGGCCTGCCCGCAAGATGGCATTGNNAACCGGAGGAACTGGAGCGTTCGGTACCCCCCCGGCGTAGGCGTATGTATGTTTTTGGTCTGATACCCTACCACAGCGGAACCAACAAGCACAACGCAATCGCGCAATGCCGGCACTCCTTGCCCCAGCCCATCACCGCGGACGACCCCGCGGCCTTCGCCAGACGCCATGCGCTATCTGGAACTCAGGTCGAACGCTGTGGCATACTACGCCCGCCTGCGCCCATCCCCTTCTCCGTGGGTGATGGTCCACTTGAGCAGACAAGGATCCGCGTACTTAGCGAATAGTTTTAGCCTGTCGAATCTAGCACCAGAAACTAGCCTCGCGGCTAAGTGCGGATATTTTCAACAGAGATCTCGGATGCGACGGGAAAGAACCACCTTGGTGGGCACGCCCACCGTGATCGCGCCAGGAGCAATCTTCCTGGTGGGCGAGTTCCGTTTGCCCGAAGAAGAGGTGGCTGTGCTGGCCGCGCTCTCAAGCTACGCAACCGCCCAGTACTTCCCAAGTGTTTCGCCCGTCTCGCCGCTGGTGGCCACCGTGGTCGAGCGCGCCAGGGTCTATCTTGGGGAAGCTGCGGCGGCGCTGCCTGCAGGCTCGGTGTTGCTCAGCCCAGCCAAGGCTTCGGGCAGCGGAGAGGGAATCGCCTTCGATACCGGACCGGCCATCGCGGTTGCCACCGCCGCCGCCGTATTCGAGACCGCCGGACAGTCCATCAATGAGTGCAGGGATGAGATCCTGGCGGTCGCCGAGTCCGGCCATCGCGCCATCCACGATGGGATCGGAGCGGAAGGCGAACTGGCTGCCGCGCTTCATGGCGGTCTGATCAAGGTCATCACCCAGGCGGCCGCGGCCCCACGCGTGGAAGCCTTGGCTACGACCGCGGGGCTGCACCTGGTCGTGTTTCAGACAGGGCATGACCTGTTTCCGGTTGGTTGGCTGGCGAACGTGCGCCAATTCGCCGAACGCGACCGCATCGCATATGCGCGGATCACCAATGAACTGCTTGAACAGGCCGGCAGTTTCGCGACCGCACTGTCCCAGGAAAACACCGCAGGCGCTATCGCCTCGGCAGGGCGCTACGGACAATGCATCGTCCAGCTTGCGACCGCGGCCTCGGCACCCATGCAATCTGGGACTTTCGCGAACGCCATGGAATTGGCCAGGGAGATTGGCGGTATCGCCAAAACTGCCAGTCCTAGCCGCGGCGGCATGGGCGTCGCAATGTTTGCCACGCCCGAGGCTGCGACGCTTTTTGTCCGCGCCTGCCAACCCTCCCTGATCCCGCTCAGCTTCGAGCTGGAGCGTTCCGGTGTGCGATGTGCGGCCCCCGCCGCAGTCCACACACCCACGCCCACGACCACGACCGACCTCTCTTCCATTTCGTCGGAAGTGACCGTGCGTGCCTCTCTTGAAGATCGCACCACCGAGAAAAGCCTGCCCACGGCACCTCCCGCGACCCCGTCGACACCTTGGCCGGTGGTCACCCCGGCTGAATCACCCGGCGCAGAACCCGTGCCCGAAGAAGCCGCCCGCCAGCCTGAACGCGCAGTACGCCGCAAGCNNCCATCGGCTCGGCCCAGCCATCGCGGTCATGCTCATCGCCGCTGCACTGGTCGCGGGGTGGCTGACCAAGTCGCTTGGCCACCACGGCGCGCCGCCGGCTGCGAGCACTGACCACGCCGCAGCTCTGCAAGTTCCTGCTGTCCCGGCACCCGGAACCCCCGAGCCGACCGCACCAACCGAACTCGCGCCGGTGCCTGCCCCGCCCAAGCCAAGCCTGCTGCCGGCAAGTGAACCACAGTCGCCATCTGCGAAGTCGCATGCCGCGGCCCATCGCTCGCATGCGCCCAAGGCCGGCAAGAACCAGAAGACGGCTGTCGTGGCTCCGCCAATCCATGCCATCTCCAGCCCGAAGCCAGCAGCCCCGCGCGAGCCGAAGGCACCCTCCCCGCGCGCAGGGAAATTGTCCCACGACGATTTTTGACCGGACGGGGTGCGTGAAGACTGCGGCGGAGGGAAAAGGGTGCTAGTGGTGGACGTCTTACAGGCACTGGCCAGTGCCTGTATT
The DNA here is from genome assembly GCA_003157315.1 of Myxococcales bacterium. The sequence continues at coordinate 2,657 of PMJE01000124.1, forward strand.
GCATGAGTGGCCGCTTGCGCAGTCAGCGTCGAGCGCACAGATAGTCGTGCACGCGTTGTTCGCGCAGAGATAGGGGGTGCAGTCAGTCGAGTTCCGCACGCATGAACCATTCACATCGCAAGTGCCCGCACTCAATAGCAGCGTAACGCCACCAGAACAGGAAGGTGCCTGTCCCGTATCGCAGCCTGCCCCGGTCGTGATCGTGTGGGTGCAGCCACCGATCGGGTTGCAGGCGTCCGTCGTGCACACATTACTATCGTCGCAGTCGAGTGCCGCGGTCCCGGGCACGCACGCGCCCCCCGAACAGATGTCGCCCACGGTGCACGCATCCCCGTCGCTGCACCCAGTCCCGTTGGGCGCATTCGGGTTCGAGCATACGCCCGTGTTTGTGTCGCACGTCCCTATCTGGTGGCACTGGTCCAGCGCCGCGCACACCACTGCGCTGCCTGAGTGGCACGTTCCGCCCTGGCACGTGTCGCCCGTCGTACACGCGTTCCCGTCGCTGCACCCAGTCCCGTT
>PMJE01000124.1:3214-3426 GCA_003157315.1 Myxococcales bacterium
TCCCTTTTGCAGTCCAGCCCGTCTGGCTGCTCGTCGGCGTACATACCTGGCATGGGTTGCTCGGATTCGGCGTCCCGCTGCCGTAGCAGGTGCCGCCAATCAGGCAGTTTCCCGATGTCACAGGGAAGCTGCAGGTTCCATCGCCATTGCAGTTGTCGGCCGTGCACAATAGGCCGTCGCTGCATGTGTACGAGGCCCCGTTGCAGTGCCCT
>PMJE01000256.1:0-835 GCA_003157315.1 Myxococcales bacterium
GCCCCTTCGTCCTCAGGGCGCACCAGGCCGACGGCGCAGCTTCAGCGCAACCGTGGAAACATTGGCCAACTCCATGGCCTTTAGACCCACCAGGGTGGTTCGTTGCCGCCTCATTCGAGATGTCTCTTGAGAGTAGCTGCACCTAGCCGTGAAGGGAAGTCAGCCTTTACATCGGCAGGTTGGGAGCATTTGCTGAATGCACGGATCTCGTGTGGAAAACTCCTCTGTGGCTGCTACACTTCCGCGCGCGGAAAATGGTTGGCGGTCGGCGAATCGCGAAACGGAACTCCGACTTTCAGCGGTGGCTGGGCCCGCCCTGCATGGTCAAAGCCTCGGTCAGACAATGGGAAGCAGAATCAACAAGCGGAAGAATACACCGGCTGACGCTGCGGCGTTGCGCGCACGGGCGGAAGCCCAGCTAAAGGAGAAATCAGGCAGGTCGGAGAGCAAAGGCCATGCGGCGGAAGAGTCGCAGCGTCTGGTCCACGAACTGCAGGTTCACCAGATCGAGCTGGAGTTGCAGAACGAGGAGCTGCAGAAAGCGCGGGCAGAATTGGAGGCGGGGTTAAAGCGGTACTCCGACCTCTACGAGTTCGCGCCGATGGGCTACCTGACGCTCGATAGCGACGGGGCAATCCAGAAGGTCAATCTCACCGGTGCGCGCCTGCTGGGAATGGAGCGTTCCCGACTGGTCGGGGTGCGCTTCGGCCTCTTGGTCTCCTCGGAATATCGTCCGATTTTCAACGCGCTGTTTAGGCAAGTCTTCGAGAGCCAGGCCAGACAAGTCTGCGATGTGGAGATCTGTCCCGAGCAGGGCGCACCGCTCTGGGTGCAC
>PMJE01000256.1:843-4589 GCA_003157315.1 Myxococcales bacterium
CATGAGCTGCGCAATCCGCTCGCGCCCATAACCAACAGCCTCTTCATCCTCGGCCGCGCGGTGCCAGGCGGCGAACAGGCGCGTCGTGCCCAGGCGGTAATCGGCCGGCAAGTCGGGCAGCTCTCTCGTTTGGTTGACGATCTGCTCGATCTGACCAGGATTTCGAGCAACAAGCTCAGGCTGCAGCGGAAACGCTTGGATCTCAACCAGCTGGTGCTACATGTGGTGGCTGACCATCGCGCCCAGTTCGGGAAGAACGAGGTGCGCATCGAGCACTCTCCCGCTCCCAAAGCGGTGTTCGTCGACGGAGACTGGAACCGGCTGACCCAGGTGGTTGGCAACCTCCTGCAGAATGCAGCCAAGTTCACCGGGCCGGGTGGTCACGTGCGCGTATCTGTGTCCACCGACAGCGAGACAAAATGGGCGGCTGTTCGTATCGCGGACACAGGCGTGGGAATGGCCCCAGAGATGCTGGCACGACTGTTTGAGCCATTCGCGCAGGCCGATACCACGCTCGATCGCAGCAAGGGTGGCTTGGGCCTCGGGCTGGCCCTGGCCAGAGGGTTGGTCGAGCTCCACGGTGGCGCCATCACTGCGCACAGCGCCGGGGTGGGCCAAGGGGCGGAGTTCGTCGTACGCCTGGCGCTCGCGTCGGAGGAAATTGGGTCCGGCGAGCATGTGCGCCCGCGCACTCTTGCCCCGGGCGGGCGTCGGCGCGTGCTCATNNGTGGCATACACCGGGCCCGCCGGCATCGCCAAAGCCCGCACCTGGAAACCCGAGGTCGTCCTCTGCGACATCGGACTTCCCGGCATGGATGGCTTCGGGGTCGCGCGCGCCTTTCGGGCCGACGACGCACTCAAGGGCACGCGCCTCGTGGCACTGAGCGGCTATGCGCTACCCGAGGACCTGCAGCGCGCGCAGGAGGCGGGCTTCGACCAGCACCTGGCAAAGCCGCCGAGCATGGAAGGTCTCGAGGAGGTACTGGCGAGCACTAGCTCGCGATGGTAGTGAAGGGCGCGGCTACTAGAAATCGTGCATGGTTAGTCCGCCACTATCTCCTCTATCTGATCGTCGGTCACCTCTTGCAGCTCTTCGGTGTCGTGATCAGACATTTCCTGGGACCATGCACCGGAACTCCCAGGCAGATCCTGGCGAGCCTCCGAGGGCGCGTCCTGCCCTATGTTCGGTTGACTCCGGGCAAACTCGCGATGTCGCCTATTTCGCCTCTTGCTCATCACCGTCTCCCTTTCTTCACGCCCGCGTTACCTTTCTCCGCCAGGTCAAGCCTTCAATCTTCGTGCCACAGAAATGCCCACTTATGGCGCGTTGATTGCGTTGCCGCCGTTACCAGGTCGTGCATTTGGCGCCACCGCGTGTTGCTGGCCGGTTACAGGACATCCAATACTGTTTGGGGCGGCGTCGTTGTTGATGTTCACCGCGTCGACGGCATGCGTGAGCCCCGACCCCATGAAACCCAACCCCGCCCCCGCCGTCACAGCCCCGATACCGATCACCACCCAGCCGACCGGACCCGACAGCGCCGCGATCCCGACGATCACACCGGCGACGCCGGTCAGGTAAGTCGGAACACCGATAGCGAGCTGGGTGTGAGACTTGCGCGCGTGCATGGCGGCGGCTGGCGTATCCGCCACTAGACTTGCCAGGTCTCCACCGAATGGGCCGATCGGCACCTCGCGGCCGTCCTTCACATACATGGCCGCGGCGTGGTGGATAACCACGCCCACCCGACCTGTGGGTCGCGGCTGGTAGGTGGTGCTGCACGCTGCTTGCAGCAAAGCCACAGTCAGCGCAAGGGCAACGCCGACGCAACCATTTCGCCGTGTCGTCGTGCGGTTGCTCACGACGGAACGATGACCAGGGTTGGTCTGCCCGCCGCGTCCCACTCGGCAGCAAAGCCGCCAAAGCCATCCTCGCGCAACCCATGCGCGGGATCCAGCAGCAACACGCGACGGGTAGTCTGGTTGATGCCGGCGACCACCTCGTAGTGGGACAGCGCCCGATCTCCATAGCGCTGCACCAGACCGACCAAGACCGGACGATTCAGCGCCACTTCGTTGGCCAGATCGGCCAGCTCGCCTTTGATCACGAATGCGCTTAGGCCCTTTTGCCGGGCGAAATCGCGCAGCACACCGAGGCTGATGCCGTGACCGGATTCCCTGGGAACATTGTGCAAAATCTCGTCCGCCGACGACGGCACCGACCAACGTTGCAACATCATTGCGAGCGCCGCCGCCCCGCAGTCACGCTGGCTGGTCTGCCGGATCAAGTGAACGCCGTCCACCACCACCCAGCCGCGATCGCGGGTAAGATCGCTGGGCAAGACCGCCCGCGCCGTTCCGTGGTAGCAGCCGGCCACGGCAACAGCGACCGCCAGGGCAAGCAGTGTCCGCAGTCGGTTGTNNCCGGCCACCAAGACGACGGTGGTGCTGCCACCCTCGAACTTTTCCAGACCCTTGGCGCTCGCCTCACGGGAGGCGTAGTCCTGGCCTTCCACCGCGCGAGCTTCGGTCGCCATCGGGGCCGCCGCCGCGGGGCGGCTTCGCAGAGTCTGCGCGCTATTCTCGCCGGGCGGGCTGGCCCAGGCGCTCGTCGGAATGGAAGCCAACCCAAGTGCGATGGCAAAGGCAAGCGATCGCAGCCCCTGGCGCCGTCTACCAACGGGGAGGGGTGAGACGGACCCGCGAGGTACGAAATTGCATAGTCCAATACCGACCATGAGAATCGCCGTGAACATCAGAATCATGATTGCCACCGTGTGAGTGAAGTCGATCCCCTGAAGATCCAGGTCTCAGTCCGCAATTCTCCAACCGTCAGAGGAGTTGGTTTGAGCGAATACTGTTAGGAGTTTGCACGAAACGTGCCGCCCCTGCGGCCACGCCTCTAGTGCCTTCCGTACGCCGCAATCCGGAGTGCACGTGTCGGGAACGATGCCCATGTCAGTCTGGACTCCGTCAAACTGATGGAGATGGCACATCATCTTGGTCGAACCAATCAGTTGTCCGGGCTCTCTTGAGCCGCAACTGCTCGAACTTGCTCGCAATCTCATGGCGGCTCGAAGACTGCAATGGGCTCGTGACGAGATTGTGGGACCCCACCCCGCGGCTGGGGGCCCGGAAGAACCGTCGTGCGCAAACGATCTCTGCCACGACCAACGTACGCGGAGAGCCAAATGAATCAAAGATCCCCACTAGCGCTTTCAGGGAGGCCCATGAAGCACTTCCTGCTTTTCACGTTGGCCGCTGCCGCCATTCTGTCCACCGGCGCAAGTCGTGCGCAGGCAACCGAGGTTGGTACCACGCGCAACTTCGGCCTGGGCTTTCAGATTGGTGAGCCAACGGCCATCACGGCCAAGGCATTTGTGGGGAGGAACCACGCCTTTGACTTCGGGCTCGGGTTCGGCGGCTGGGGCTACGACTGGTGCACGGATGCAAACGGCCACACCTATCGTTGCGGCGCCGTCAATCACGACTTCAGCTTGCACGCGGACTACCTGTTCGAAGATAACATCCTCAACATGAGGAACCGCCTCGACTGGTACGTGGGTCTGGGTGGCCGGGTGATCATGTCGGCATATGGGTCCAACGACCTCGGCCGTGACGTGGTAATCCTGGCCCGGGTTCCCATCGGGCTCGCCGTCACATTCCGACGCCCCGACTTCCTCGAAGCCTACCTCGAAATCGCGCCCGCCCTGGTGGTCTTCCCGCCTTTGGACTTCACCATCGAC
>PMJE01000256.1:4651-14055 GCA_003157315.1 Myxococcales bacterium
GCTGGTCGGCTGCCGGTATGGCTTGCAGAAATGGACGGCTTTGCGCAGCACCTCGGGGTACGGCGGGAGCGAGAATATGTGCCGTGGAATGCCTTCTAGTTGTTTCTTCCTCTGCCAAGGTGGAGTGGGGTGTGAACACGACTGCCCCAGATCTGGATAGCAGGGAATCAGGGCGCTAAAGTGATCCTTCGCAGGCGTTGGTAGGGAACGGGCGTCTCGCTGCCCCCGGTTCCGTCGGCAACGTAGATGGTCTTTCCGTCCGCGCTGACCGCAAGACCTTCTTGTCCGAAGAACGCCGCGTTCTGGCCGCTGCCGTCAGCGAAGCCCGCGGTGCCATTGCCCGCGACCGTGCTGACCGTACCGTCACTGGCAATGCGCCGGATTCGGTGGGCGTCAACGTCTGAAACTAGGATGGCCCCAGTGTTGTCGGCCGCCAAGGCCTGGGGCGCCACGAAGCGAGAGCTGGCCCGCGCCCCGTCCATGGTACCCGCGACACCGTCCCCAGCGAAAGTGGTGACCACCCCGGTCAGCGAAACTTCGCGCAGAAGGTGTGCTTCACGGTCGGCGACGATGATCCGATTTCCCGTCAGCACCGCCACGCCCTGCGGGTTCAAGAACCGCGCCCAAGCCCCGGTTCCGTTGGCCGAGCCCGGACAGCCAGCCAATCCAGCCAAATCGGTCACGACGCCGGTCGCTAGGTCGATGATGCCAACCCGCTGGTTCGCGAAGTCACTGAGGACAAGCCGGCCATCCGAAAGGGCGGCAAAGCCCCGCGGGTGACCGATGTCCGCAGCCGCCACGGTGGCCACGCCCGACACGCGGTCGATGCGCCAGAGGGTGCCAGTCGTGGACCCGCGATCACCGTTTTGATCTGCGTCGGTCTGCGCGTAGAGCACGCTGCCCAAGAAGGCCAGACCGAAGGGACGCTGAAATGTGGACTGATTGGTGAGCGTGGAAATCGTCCCGTTCGCCGACACCCGCCGCAACAGATCGGTGTCAAAGTCGGCGACCACCAACGATCCTTCGGGCTCGATGGCCACGCTGACTGGATTCGAGAACAANNGTCGTGACCGTCACGTTGGGGACGAATTGAACGTTGTCAGGCAAGGGCGCGCCTGCATCGGGTTGGCTCCCGGATGGAGAGACCGTGCAACTGGCCACCTCGGGGCCGGCCACGTCAGACGCAGCATCGTTATCGCCCACATTTCCGGCGGCACCATCATTCGAAAGGCCAACGTCAGGAGCGCTCCCTGTATCGACGATCAACAAGACCCCATCAGTGTTCGATGGATGGTCGCCGACTTCGCCAGCGCCCTCATCCTGACCGGCCGACGCGTCCGCGCCTTGAACATCCGTCGCATCCCCTCCGGCATCATTGCCGCCCAAATCAAGTATGCCCAAGTCGGGGATGCCTAGATCAGGGAAACCCACGTCGTCGCGGTCCCCTCGGCCGCCCTCGGCTGCGGCCGTGTCCGCGCTGCCGCCGTCGACGAATTCGTCGACGCCCGCCGTGTCCATTGCCGGGCCGTTCCCAACGTCGTTCTGCCCAACACCTTCGTCTTGCCCGGCGTCGACGGCTACCGTCTCATGAGAACCGCAGCCCGCGAGCGCGGACAGGAAAAAAACCAAGAAGAGGCAACGCCCCATCCCACACGAAGTCAGCATGCGGGTAGGGTAGCGATGAATGACTTCCCTTGTGAGCGCAAACGCGCGGAAGCAGGGAAGACGGGTCGACTGGATGGGCGCGATAATTTGACAGGGCATGATTGCGGACGGTTGGATGCGTGTGCCCAGGGGGTTGGAACAGGTTTTCTGTAGACGTTGCGACGTCCGCGTCGTGTACTTGCCCCCCTATTCGCCCGACTACAACCCAATTGAGCCAGGACGAGGCGCCCGCCCGGCCCCAATCGGCACAATTATCTTCTCTTCGCCCGGGTCCCTAGTCGAATTCGCAGTGTCGCAACCGGTAGAATGCCCTAGAATATGGACCCGGAGGCGGTTCGAATGCACTCGGAGGTTCCCATGGTTTCGTCCAGCTCGGATGGATTGACGGGATGCGATTTGCTGCGCGGCTTGGTTTTCGGAGAGAAACCCAATTCCGAGATCCAGGCTCGCTTAGACGCTTTGTCCGGTACCTCGGAGAGTTTTCAAGGGCTGGCTTTTGAACTTACGGGCCTGACGGTGCCCGAGGAAACGGCCAGGGCGGTCTTCAACTCCCTGGCCGCCCACCTTCAGGATTTGCGTGCGGCGCTGAAGCGGCCGATCGGAGTCCGGACCGCCGCGCTGGACTTGTCCGATCGCCTGGAGAGTTTTCTGCGCGAAGAAGGCGTGGTGCGAGAACTGTCCCATGAGAACCTGGTGCGGATGGCCTTTGTCGACTACCTCACGGGGCTACCCAATTTCCGTAGCCTTTCAGAGCGCTTCGACAGCGAAATCCGGCGGGCCAAGCGCTACGGCCGCCTGCTCTCCCTGATCATGATCGATCTAGACGGTTTCAAGGCGATCAACGACCGTTTCGGCCATCTGGCCGGGAACGCGGCCTTGAAACATGTGGCGGCTTTGCTCCGGAATTTCGTCAGGGAAACCGACGTGACAGGGCGTTACGGCGGCGACGAATTCATGATTCTGTTGCCCGAAACCGCCAAGCACATGGCTGAGGGACTGGCCGAAGGGATTCGGGCTTTGATTTCTGCCACACCTCTGAATCTGGATGAACACGGGCTGCTTCCCCTGACAGTCAGCTTGGGCATGGCGTCATTTCCACGGGATGCGCGGACCGCAGCAAGCCTGATGGCCGAGGCAGACGGAGCCCTGTACAACGCCAAGCGCGCCGGACGGAACCAGGCATGCTTTTCCAGGCCGAAGACCTCCGCGGTCATTTCGCTCGGCCCGTTCGCGGCCCAGACCTATCACTCCGTTCATGTCATCGGAGATTTCAACGGATGGGATCGAACGGCTGAACCCATGACTTGGGATCCACTGAATAGGTATTTCGCCATCGAGTTGTCCCTGGCGCCCGGCAAGTACGAGTACAAATTGCTACTCGACAAGAAGGAGATAACAAGCGATCCGGGCAATCCCGAGTCGGCGGACGACGGATTTGGCGGACGCAATTCGGTGCTGACTGTTTCCTGACCTATTAAGGGATGGGACACGGCATGGGGCTGGCAGAGCCAGCTAGTGGTGGTCGTAGCCCCCGCCATGACCATTGTCATGACCGTGGTCCCCTTCATGACGCTCGCCCTCGTGTCCTCGATGCTCGTCCCCCCGATACCGGCCTTCGCCCCGTCCGCGTCCCCGCTCTCCCCAGAAACACCCACTCATGCACACGGCAGCCACAAACAGCAGCATCAAGAGTCTTCGCATTTGAAGCCATACCTTTCTACGCGCCGCCTGTAGAAGACAGGCATAAACCACCTCTCGGCGTCTAGATGTCCCAGGGCACGTCTACGTTACAGAACTGCGGCGCGCACCAGCGCGGTTGACATAGGTACTCTTGGCGCTCAAGTTGCCAATCATGCACAAGACCGTAAGGAGCTTCACGAGGGCGTGCCGCCGCTGCTACTACTCGACGAGAACGGGCACGTGCGAACTGAGCTCGGCGTGCCGAAGGACGAAACGTGGATTCTCGCTTTCGATGCAGGCGGCCAGCAACGGCTGGTAGAGAAAGGCCAGTGCGGCCGCTCAAGAATTCGGCGCCTGCATTTCTTGCGCGTTCACGAAATAATCCACCATAAGCGCGCATGTTATACAATCGATTTGTGCTAATTGCGCATGGCACGCAGTAATTGCGCAAAATAGACCACTTATTTCCCGCAAAAAGGGTGCACTTCCCTTCTTCGGTGGTTAACAACTGAGGAGCCGAACTTTTTCGGCCTCGGAGGTCCTCGATGTTGAACCCCCCAGTTTCCCGAATCCTGTTGCCAGTCATGGCCATACTCGCGGCGGCGAGCTGCTCTGGAGACCAGGCGGTCTCCCCCGCCGCTGATCAATCCGGAACAGACAATGTGGCCAGCATCATGAATTCTACGTCTCTTGCTCTTCACCGCAGAAGGCCTCCGCGCGCAACACCGGATGCGGGTCCAGTTCTGCCGCCCGCGGCGCCCGACGCATCCCCACCGCCAGCCGCAACCGACACCGCACCAGCCTTGCCGCCGGCCAAGGCCGACGCCGCGCCTGTGACGCCACCGCCTCCCGTCGTGGTTGACGCTGGCAGGCCCACCAGCGACGCTTCAGCCGACACGACACCAGCTCTGCCGCCGGCCAAGGCCGACGCCGCGCCTGTTACGCCTCCGGTGGTGGCTGACGCCGGCAAGCCCAGCAGCGACACTTCTGCACCACCAGCCACCAGCCCGGATAGTGGTTCTGCCACCTCCGGCGGGCCCCCACCGGTATCGGCGATGAGCGATCCGGTGACCACGGCCATGACAGGCGCGCACGCCACCTACGACGTGGGCACTGGCAAGCCCTATGCCGAGCCCGACACCGTCCCCTGGTGCGCCCTGGTTGCCGGCGACGTGGTCAATATCTATTGGCGGGCCACCCCATACAAATGGAAGTTCGCGCTACGTGGGTCGGGCACGCAGGCAGCCCCGATCGTGGTCAACGGCGTGACCGACTCCTCCGGCCATCGCCCCCAGTTCGACTTCAACGGCGCACGCACAGCGAGTGGATGTAACTCCTGTGGCACCAACAACATTTTCAACACCGCCTCGCAATGGAGCATGGAGGACTACGCTGGCATCTTGGTCCGCGGCGGGGTCAGCGACCCCTACGGGTACAAGCCGAAGTGGATCGTGATCAAGAACCTGGAAATGAGCGGCGCCAAGAGCGTGAACTCATTCGTAAACCTGTCGGGCGTGTCGACGCGATATGCGGGCACGGCGGGAATCTGGCTGCAGCCCAGCGCCGACGTCGTTCTGGAAAACAACGTCGTGTACGACCACGACTGGGGCATCTTCACCATGTCCAAGGACGATACCTTCCTCGAAGCTTGTGAACGGATCACCATCCGCAATAGCCGCGTGTACGGCAACGGCGTGGTGGGCAGCTATACCCAGCACAATGTCTATATCCAGACGACCAATCCGCTCGTCGAAGGCAACTATTTCGGAGTGCTGCGACCCGGGGCTGCGGGCTCGTCCTACAAGAGCCGCTGCAGCGGCGAGATCTTCCGTTACAACTACGTGGAAGCGAGCGCGCGGGCCATTGACTGGGTGTACGCGGAGGATTCGGGGGGCGAAGCGGGGAGCACGGCCACCGGCATTGCAACCCAGCCAGACTACGGCACCGACTACGCATACGGAAACATCATCGTGAATGACTGTAGCTTGGGCAACTGCGCAGCGAACCCGATCCACTACGGTGGCGACAATTGCGGTGAACAGGACGACACATCGACGCTGTTCGTTCAGAGCCCCTATGTGCCCTACCGGTCTCACCTCTACTTCTTCAACAACACGATGGTAAGCCGAGTAAGTCAGAGCGATTCGTACCGCACGACGGTGTTCGAGCCGTCGCTGCGCGACACCACCATCGAAGCGTGGAACAACGTCTTCTACTTCTCCGACACTTCGCGATTCGCCTGGGTAGCGAGCGCAGGCAAGATCAACCTGCGGGGCAACAATCTCGTCTACGGTGCCACCGTCTACGATGCCAGTGACCTCGCCTTGCCGGTCAACTACAGCATTTCGAAGTTGGGCACTATCATCGATACCGATCCGAAATTCGTGTCGGCCACCGACTTCCACCCAGGGGCCGGCTCGGGCGCGATTGATCTCGGGACAGGGGTGCCAGCCGGCATCAGCACCAGCTCGCTATGTGCCAGTCTGTCGGTGAACATGGAGCCGCCGCTTCAGACCAACGGTCTCTGTGTGAGGTCCCAGCTAGGGGCGGCGATCGACCTGGGAGCCATGGAGGCCACACCGTAGCGGCAGTCGAAAACTCGGGCTGGGCGCCGAACCTCAGGCCATCAGAAGCCGATCCAGGCGCAGAAGCTTGAAGATCGTCAGCGGTTGCTCACACAGGCCATGGAGGGTCACCACGCCGCCGTACTCCTTGGCCTTCTTGTACAGGTACACCACCGTGCCCACGCCCGAGCTGTCGATGAGCCGCAAACCCGACACATCGACAACGATGGGAGATTGCCGTTCAGCCACCAAGGCGTCGAGGGACGGGCGAAGATCCGGGACGGTGACCGCGTCCAGCTCGCCCACGATGCGAAGGGTAGCTACGCCACCCGCTCTACTGGTTGAAAACTCCATTTGTCTTTACTCCTCTTGCCTCAAATACGTACCGAAGAAGTGCTCGCATATCTGCACACGGCTACAGCAGCTTTCGAGCCACCAGCCAGACGCAAGCAAATTCAGGTAGTTGCATTGCGGGCAAGTCGAAGAGAACTCGCCGACGCAATCAAGATGAAGTACTCTTACCTTCACTTCGATCTGCCGCCCCGGGGACCGCGCGGCAACGCTGGCTGACTTTGTCGCGCCGGGAGGAGGTAGCGAAGGGCGCGGTCGCTAGAAATCGGCCTCGGACAGACGACCGGCACGTGGCGCTGTAGATTTTGCAAATGCCCGAGCTCCGGGCGTCGATGACGGTGCCCGTGCTGGTTCATTCCTCTCCCAAGCTTCGCGCAAAGCCTGCGGCCGCGTTGGAAGATAGTTCGAGGTTTCCCGCATTGCCAAACGTGAGCGACTGGGCGTGACTGGAGCAGGCGTGGCGTGCGCACGGCTCGCGGGTCTACTGTGCTCAGGTGCCACACGCTGACTCGGTGCGGGTGGGGACAGCGAAGCTGCCAGAGGGGCGGGAACCGCCAAGGCAGCAGGTGTCGCGGTTGACGCCAGGGCAGGAACAGCCGGCTGCGCGACGGGCTGGCTTGCTGGCTGCGCGGCATTCGCGACCCGTGCGGGCGCACCGGTTTCCGCCTGAGTGACGGTTCGCATGGCTATCCACACCATCAAGAATCCGAGCGCGACCCCTAACCCCGCGCCCGCCGGGCCACGCCACCGACGATGACCGGAAGGCGACCTAGGGCCAGAGAGTAGTGGTTTGCGAGACGAACGCCGCAACAGGACCGTCTCGCGACCTTCGGGTTGCACATCCGCCAGCTCCTCCGGGCCATGCTTCGAGCCACGATTGGTGTTGCCCTGGGCGCCGTTTTCCTTGCTCTCAACTTTCCCGGCGAGCGCGAAAAGAATCTGCGTCTCCTGATGCTTCCCGGACGGCTGCTTCTTGGGAATGGCTTCCGCCGCGGGCGCAAGCGGGCCAGACAGGAGATCGCGCGAGGCGAACGAGGACACCCCAGCCACCGGCGTGAGCAAACGCGGTGCAGGGGTGGGCGGCATCAATTCGTCTTCGAGAGCGCTCGCCATCAGATTCAAGTCCGAATAGCGCAGGTCACGATCCTTGGCCATGGCGGTTTCGATGATGCGTACCAAGCCGGGCGGCAGATCGGGACGAAACAGCGTCACCGACGGAGCTGGTTTGTTCAGGACGCGGTCAAACAGCGCTGGGCCTGGCTCCCCCGGGAACGGCATCTGTCCGGTCAACGCCTCGTACAGCAACACGCCGAAGCCATATACATCGGCACGTTCATCGACATGTGCAGCGCCCAAAATATGCTCGGGAGACATATAGGCCGGCGTGCCCATTGCCAATGCCGGGACCGGCCCGGCCAAGGGGTCCATTACTCGTTCCACGATGACCGAGATTCCGAAGTCCAACACCTTGGTGGTTACGACCCGGCCGTCGGGCCCGACACAGATGAAGATGTTCTGCGGCTTGAGATCTCGGTGGATCACGCCCTGCGCGTTCGCGGCGGCCACCCCACGCATGGCTGGCAAGAGCAGCGAGGTGGCTTCGTCGACGCTGAGAAATCCCTTGCGAGCGAGGTAGCTGGCCAGCGGCTCTCCATCGAGCAGCTCCATCACGATGCACGCCATTCCCTCATGTTCGATGACGTCAAAGACCGTCACGACATTGGGATGATTCACTCGACTGGCGGCCAATGCCTCGCTGTGAAAGAGGTTCTGCGCTTCCCGCGTGGTCGACAAAGACAGCAGGATCACCTTCAGCGCCACTCGCTTGCCGGTGTGTTCATTTGTGCCGGCCCACACCGCCGCCATTCCACCCTGCCCAACCAAATGATCAACTCGGTATTGTCCGCCCACGATCTGGCCTGGCCGCAAGATCGTCTCGACCTCGTTCTTGGAAAGAGCCTTCGCTTTCTTCACACCAACCCCAGCAACAAGAAACCAAGGAAGGCAGTCAGTTTTGTCTTCATGACAAGACCGCAGGATGAAACAAGTGTGCGCATGTCAGCACATACCTACAGCAGCTTTCGAGCCACCGACCAGACGCAAGCAAATGCAGGTAGTTGCATTGCAGGCAACTCGAAGAAAACTCGCCGGTGCAATCAAGATGAAGTACCATTTCCTTCACTTCGATCTACCGCCCTACCGCCCCGAGAGCGTTTGGCAACGCTGGCCGACTTCGTCGCGCCGGGAGGCACGGCGCTCGGGCGCTCGTCGGGTGGCGGCGGAGCCTGGTCGAACTTGCGCGCGCCCGGCTTCTTACCGTCAGGCGTTGCTTGCTCGATGATCACATTCAGCTCCCCGCCCATGAGAAGGATGAACCCGGTGATGTAGAACCAGGTCAGCAGCACGATAACGCCGCCGATAGAGCCGTAGGTGACGTTGTAGCTGCCGAAGTTGGACACGTACTTGCCAAAACCCCAACTCGCCAGAAACCAAAACAACGTCCCGATCACGGAGCCCGGCGTGATGAACTTGAACCGCTGCTCGACGTTGGGCAGCAGGTAGTAGCCGAGCGCTGCGCCGAGCGTGATTACGACCGTGGTGACCGGCCAGCGGATCAAACGGAGGACCCTCACGTACTCGTCGCCGATCTCGAGATGGCGGGCCACCCACAGGCCGACGCCGCCGCCGCCCAAGAGAACAGCAATCCCCACCAGCACGAGGATGCCGCCGCCTACGGTCACACCGAACGCGATCAGCTCGGTCTTCCACAGCGGGCGGGACTCCTTGACGTCGTAGGCGAGGTTCAGCGCCTTGCGTACGGCGTCCACGCCGCGCGATGCGGAGTACAGGGCCGCGGCGAGGCCCAGAGTCAGCAGGTGCGGCCTGGGACTGGCCACCAGCCCACGCAGGTTGGTTGCGATGATCCCCATCGCCTCGGACGGCAGGAAGGAGCGGGCGCGGTCCAGCAGCGTCTCAGTGGACACCCGAACATGGGGAATATAGGCGGCCAGCGCCGCGAGGACGAACACAAACGGGAACAGCGAGAAGACGAAGTAGTACCCGAGCACGGCTGCGGCGTCAGAGACGCCATCCTCCTCATACTTCTGGTAGAGGCGCTTGCAGAAACCGCCCCAGTTCAGCCGC
>PMJE01000420.1 GCA_003157315.1 Myxococcales bacterium
CAGCGCCGCGCCCTGCTTCATGTCCAGTTCTCCACAGACAGTCCAGGCACCCTTGCGAAGTGTCGGACGTTGTTCGTGACCAGCGTGCATCGCAAAGTCACGGCATGCGCAGCGATCAAGACATCGAACTCCCCGATAGGCCTTCCTCGTTCGGCCAGTATGCTGCCAATTCGTCCGAACTCCGCTGCCGCAGCCTCATCGAACGACACAACTTCAACAGCCGACGCGAATGTGTCGATGAGCGCATGGAGTCTCTTTGATCCTTTTCGGTCAGCGCCGTACCGAAGTTCAGCCAGCGTGATTGCACTGATGCGAAGGTCCGACGGATGGCATGCCCGGATGCGCGCGCCTACGCCCCCATGTCCGCGGAGAGCGAAGCTGACACTGTCGGTATCGAGCAGGTACCTCACGATGGCTCGAAGGGATTCCTCTTGGAACCGACTGTTCGCGCAGCCGGCCTGGGGATGTCGTCGTGCCATGCGCCCAGGCAAGCGAGAAACTCCGAAGGCCACTCGTCGGCGGCTTCGAGGATGACCCGCTTCCCGACCCTCTTAGCGATCACCTGGTGCTGATGCTCGCTGAATCGACACGACTTGGGCAGCCGCACAGCTTGGCTGCCTCCGTTCTGGAAGATCTTTGCTCTCTCGCCCATGAGCAGAAGTATATACTTCGGTATATACTCGGCAAGCTACCGTCCCGACCCGCTGCGGCGGCTGCTTGGTTGACCTCCAGCCTGCCAGGTGACGCGTCCCCACACCGTTCTGGATATAATCTACAACCGGTCATATATTATGGCCATGAAGAAGTTAGCAGCCGCAAAGTTCAAGGAGCAGTGCCTTTCGATCCTCGATCATCTTGAGCCGGATGGACTCGTGATCACGAAGCATGGCAAGCCGGTTGCGCGAATCCTACCTGCTGAGTGCGCGTCGGCGGATCTTATCGGCGCTTTTCGAGGTCGCATCCGGGTGAAGGGTGACATCCAGTCCACAGGAGTCACGTGGGAGGCCCATGGTTAGCGTTGATACGCATATCCTCGTGTTCGCCTTGACGGGCGAGGTGACGGACCGGGAGCGTCGAGTCTTGGCATCTAACACCTGGAGCGTGTCTGCGATTGTCTTGT
The DNA here is from genome assembly GCA_003157315.1 of Myxococcales bacterium. Next base: position 1,121 of record PMJE01000420.1, read on the forward strand.
GGGAGCTCGCAAAGCTCGCGCAGCTGGGTCGAATCGATATCGACCTGGATGATGCAGAACTTGTCAGAACCCTTTCCGGCATTCACGTCTGGCCCGTCGACCTTGCCGTAAGCATTCAGTCCACTAGGCTCGATTTCAAAAGCGATCCCGCGGACGAACTGATTGCGGCGACCAGCATTGTCCACCAAGTGCCGCTTCTAACTCGAGATCGCCGGATCAGAAGTTCTCGCCTCGTCAAGTTCGCATGAACCAACGCCTTTCCGTTCAGCGGCGAGCCCGCCGCTATTGCAGGATCTCGTCGAGACAGTCCCGCGCGGCGGGCGTCCAGACTACAACTCGCTTCCGGCTATCCACTTGCGGCGAAGCTCCGCGGCAACAACATCATGGGGAATGAGCCTACCAGCCTCGGCGTCGGCGAGTCCGGCCTCGATCTTCTGGATGACATAAAGGTGATACACCACATCATCGAGGCTGCAATCGTCGGGCAGTCGTTCGAGGAGATCCCTGACTCTCTGCTTTGTCGCGAGCATACAAGAAGGGTAGCACACGTTTCTTGACCGCTCGTAGCGCCTACGCGGGTTTCTGCCGCCTTGCCGTTCACCAGCGGGGGCGCCCCGAATCGGTGCCTCGATTCTACACTACGTCCCTGCGGCGGGATTGCCAGTCAACGGCTTGTTCGACGGCCTCCGGGTTTCGGCGTTGGACCTACCATACGAACGGCACCAGCCGATAGCGAACCTTGACCAGGTAGTCCTTGTAGCCGGCGAGGTTTGCCGACAAGAATCTCTCCTCGTCGAAGATGCGGGCGATCAGGACAAACAGCACGCCGAGGGATAATGGGAGCGCCGCCCAGGACCCCAGGGCGGGTGGCGTAAAGAGAACTAATAGACCGCCTCCTGCGTACATAGGGTGACGAACGAAGGCGTACGGCCCATGCTCGATCACTCTCTGCTCGCGTACCACCTCGATGGTCCCGCTGGTAAACCGGTTTGCGCGGAAGACTCCAAAGACGATCAGGAAACCGAGCACCACGAGCACGTCGCAGAAGATCACAACAACGCTGGGGACATGAGTCCACCCGAATCGGAAGTCGAGGCCCGAAACGACGAAGATGCCGATGAAAAGAATACTGGCGGCGGTTTGGATGACCTGCTGGCTCCGGCGAATCTCTGCCATTGGCCCGGCTTTCACCCGGCGCGCCAGCAGTTCCCAGTCATTCCGGATCAGCCAGCCCGTAATGACCGCCGTGCACGAGCCGAAGACTCCTAGATACCCCCATGCGTGCCAGTAGCCAAGAGACCGTGCGGAACCGAAGAGCCCGGCAGCAAGCACAACGATGAGAAACGACAGCCCCCAAAGCGCTCTTGTGATCAATCCCAATGTGGTTCACCGTCCAAGAACCACATCCACTCCGGACAGAACAAGATCCAGTTTCGCTTTGGGCAACTTGCCCGCTCGCACAGTCAACTCGGACTTGTCGAGAGTCACAATCTGCGAGACGTTCGCCACCGATTCCTTGGCAAGCCCGGTCGCGCTCTCAGAAAGAAGAACGTTACCCGGCGCCGACGCCCATTTCACGTTGCTGGTCAAGGCAACACAGACGGCGGTGGCGATTCGACTCCGGTTCAAAGCATCACCTTGTATGACCAGTACCGGTCGGCGAAATCCTGGCTTCGATCCGCGCGGTTCACCAAGATCCGCCCACCACACCTCTCCCTGAGAGACCGTCACCACTCGCTACGCTCCAGTGTCCGCCGGGCAGCTCGCGACGCAAATCCATCGGGCGGCTCCTTCACATCGTCGAGAACACGATTCATCGCCTCCGTTACACTGTCCGGCACGTGGCGTGCCACGTATTCGCTGAGGGCACACGAATACACCTCGCTCCGCGACCGCTTCGCCCGGTGCGCGAGGGTCTCAGCCCGCTCAAAGATGTCGTCGGGAATGGAAACCGCCGTCTTCATACCCAGAGTATAACCCGGTATGACCCTGGGTCAACCATCACCCACTTCTCGTCCGCCGAACGCCTTGCCGNNACAGGGTTTCTATTCCTGCGACCGAATCAAACGCCCAGCCTATTGGTTAGCCAGCCCCCGCGACGCCTCCACTTGGCTCCCGTAGTGGTTTTTCGGGGAAACCCAGTACCGAATAGTCGATGTACGCCCCATCATGTCCAAGGACTTGCAGGAGTGCGCGATTCAGCAGTACCCTGTAGGCTCGTGAAAGTCGCAGCGCCTCCTGCGGGTCACCAATACCTCCGCCATGGGCAGACCGATTCCGAGCTCTGATGACTCGAAGTTCTCCATCCGAGCACTTGAGGCCGAGTTCATCAAAGAAGNNCAAACCGCTCATTGACGCCCATCTGGAATGCAGACGACAGCCGCCGAAGGATTCGGTCGCCATGGACGTGGCCATTAAGTTTGGAGCCAGCACTAGCAAGTTCGTCACCCAGCAAAGCTTCGAAACGGTCCTTGGGCATGTATGTCCCGCTCGACCCGGAGCGAGTACTCCTGAACCAGCTATTCATGAGGCGCTCCATCGCGACGGCGTATAGGGCGAGGTCTGGTCCGAGAGCCACCCGTCGTGCGATCCAGATAGTCCAAGCGACGCTGGAGAGGTCGAATTCATCACACGCCCTCAAGTACATCCCCAGGAACTTGTTGAGGGACGATTCGGTGCTCCTGTAGTCGCACGCAAAGAGGGGTTCGTCAGGAGCACGAGATATTGACTGGGCGTCTTGCCCCCAAGGCGACCAGCCCACGTTGGCAATTGGGTAGCCCTGGCTATCGAAGACAGTTTCGCCAATTGGCAGCATATGGCGCCCAAAGAAGATACCAATTCCTTCCGCTAACGTCTTCCGCGTTGCCTCTTCCGGAACCCCATCATATCGATACCCAATGCTGACATTTTGCGACCAGCTCGGACCATACTTCTTTGGGACAGAGGTTAGGATTGCGCGGACTCCAACGGCTGGTGTCAGTAGAAAGTAGTCCCTGCTGGAACTGGAGTCCGGCGGGTGTCCGTGTGGTGGTTTGACGATCGGTTCCGCATCGTCGGAATCGCCGAACATCCCGGAGCGTCTGCGCGAGAATGTGAAGCTGTATTCCCGGCTTGTTACCCGCGCGTAGGTATTCGGTTGCGGACCACTTATGTACCACTCGGCAAGAACGCTGGGCCCATTCGGGNNGGAGGTTGTGAGAGAACCTACGAGCACGTGAGTGAGTTCCAAGCTCTCTCGTTCGTCCCCTGCGAAGAGCAGACTACCTTCGGGTATTTCACCCTGGCGAAATCGCTCCATTTCCCGTCTAAGTAAGGTTCCGTCTGTCTCGGCGCTGATCTCGGCGGAAAGTTGACACTCGGAGTCGCGAGTAACCGACACACTGCCGATGTCTCCTGACAGATCGCCCAGTTTCTCCACCCGAGCGGAGATGGAACCCCTCGCGAATGCATCCCATTCGAGGGCCTCGCAAAGTTTGTTCATTTTCTGAGAATCCATCAGGGCCTCGTGATTGTTCCGGTCTGGCTAACTATTGTATCCGGACGCAGCTTCCCG
>PMJE01000141.1:0-6648 GCA_003157315.1 Myxococcales bacterium
GATCCGCAACACCTGCCGCTATCTATTGTCCAACCTGTACGACTTTCAGCCCGCGCGCGATATGCAGCCCGACGACAAATTGCGTGATCTGGATCGTCTGGCGCTGGGATTCTTGCGCGACCGCGACCAGCAAGTCTTCGACGGCTATCGCGCCTACGCCTTTCACGACGTGGTCCGCCGGGTGGTGGACTACGTGGTCACGGTGTCGGCCGAATATCTGGATCCGGTCAAGGACATCCTGTACTGCGAGGCTGCCAACTCGCCCAGCCGGCGCAGCGTGCAGACGGTTTTCTACGAGATGGTGCGCACCATCGCCACCTGGATGGCGCCTATCATGTGTTTCTCAGCGCAAGACGTGGCCGACGAACTCTTGCGGCAGACGGGCGTGTCCTTCGATGTGCACGGTCAGATCCGGACTGAGCCGACGCCGACAGGCGATGCGGTTCGGCGCTGGCAGGATGATGTCCGGCCCTTGCGCGACCTCATCCTCGCCAAGTTGGAGGCCTTCCGCGCCGCCGGCCACAAATCGCTGGAGGCCAAGGTCACGGTGCGACCGATTGCCGCCGAACAGGGGCTTTGGCAGCGCGAGCGTGAGAACCTGCTTGAGCTGACCGTGGTGTCGCAAATGGAAATCGCCGCCGAAAATCCGACGGGCGCAACCGAAATCGTGGTCAGCGAAGCCAGCGGTCCGGAATGTCCGCGCTGCTGGCGGCGCACCGGGTCGGCATCCGGCTATGCTGCCGAGCCTAACCTTTGCGTTCGCTGCGCCGCCGTGGTCAGCTTGCTCTAGCCACCATGAGTTCCACCAGAACCCGCAACATAATCTTCACGGTCACGGCCGCGGTTTCGTTCTTCCTCGACCAGTGGACCAAGGTGCTGGCCCGTGCCCACCTGAAACCGCTTTGGGGTGGCGTGGTGGTAGTTGATGGCTTCTTCGACCTGCGCTACTCGGAAAACACCGGGGTAGCGTTCGGGATGCTGCAACAACTGCCAGGTGGCCGCATCCTGCTCTCACTGATGGCGCTGGCGGCGCTCGGCCTGGTCTTTCACTACCTGCGCCGCACAGATGCTAGCCAAACCCGGATGCACCTAGCGCTGGGATTGGTGGGCGGGGGCGCGGTGGGCAACCTGGTCGACCGCATCCTCGTCGGCAAGGTGAGCGACTTCATCGTGTGGCACTACCACGGCCACGAGTGGCCTGCCTTCAACGTCGCAGACGCGGCTCTGGTGGTGGGCGTTTGCCTCATGGCGCTCGACATGATGCTCGACAAGCGCCGTGCCTCTGCCAGCACTCCACCCCAACGCGCGGGCGGGGGCCGCCGCTAGAGCCAAGAACATGCGCCCGATCCTGATCGACTTCGGGATCGATCTTCCGCTGCTGGGGCGGCTCGACGTCCCGTCCTACTTTGCCGCGCTCGCGCTCAGCTTCCTGGTCGGGCTTTGGATGATGAGGCGGGAAGCGCCTAGGCTGGGACTCGACCGCGAGCGGATCTTCGATCTTTGGATCGACCTCGTTCTCTGGGCGGTGGTTGGCTCACGCGTCCTGCACATCATCGCCGACGGGCATCTTCACGACTATGTGAACCTGTGCGTGGACAACTTCAAGGTCGCCGCGACCGAGGCCAAGGTCGCCCATTGCAACGCCAGTTCGGAGTGCGGTTGGGACTACGTTTGCAACCTGGCTGCCCACACCTGCCACCCGCCGCGAGATTGTCTGGCCATCTTCAAAGTGTGGCGGGGCGGTCTGGCCTACTACGGCGGATTCATCTTCGCCGCGATCTTCGGCCTTCACTTCGCGCGCAAGCATCGCATGGGACGCTGGGTGGTGGCGGACCTGGCCGCGCCTTGGATTGCCTTTGGTCTGGCGCTCACCCGGGTGGGCTGCTTTCTCAATGGCTGCTGCTACGGCAAGCTGTCGCATTTGCCCTGGGCGGTGCGGTTTCCCGTGGGCAGCAGCGCTTGGGAAGCCCAGCGCGCGGCCCGCTTGATTCCCGCGGACAGCCCTGCCCTGCCCGTGCACCCGACCGAGATCTACCTCGCCCTGCTCAACTTCGGCATGTTTCTCCTGCTGTATTTCGTCGTGCGGCGACGCAAGCGACTCGACGGCCAAGTCTTCGCCTGGCTGCTCATCTGCAAGGGAGTGCTGCGATCCTTCGTCGAGATCTTCCGCGACGATGATCGCGGCGTGTTCTTCGGTTGGCTCTCCACCTCGCAGATCCTGTCAGTGCCTCTTGTCGCGTTTGGCGTCTACCTGCTGCTCGGCGGTCTGCGTTCGGGTTGGCTGGCAGACCCCGCGCCGGCGCGGGAGAACGCGTGAGGCCGAATCTCTTCACGCTGCACCTAGGTGCCCACGGCCTCGACGTCCACTCCTATGGCCTGCTAGTCGCGGTGGGCGCGATCGTGGGCGTGCTGTTGGCACTTCACCAGGGACGACGGATGGGTTTCGACGCCGCAGCCGTGCTCGATTTGACCTTCTGGGCTTTGCTGGCCGGCATCGCTGGCTCGCGCCTCCTCTATGTGATCGTGCACATGGGCGACTATGCACGCCTGTGCGCGGGAGCCGGCATGTCCCGCCCTGCCCTGCGCGCACTCGCCGATTGCGCGGCGCCGCTCTACGTCTGGCAGGGCGGCCTGGTCTTCTACGGAGGCGCTCTCGCAGCAGGCGGCGTGGTTTTGTTCTACGCGCGCCGGCGATCCTGGCCCGTGGGCGACGTGGCTGATCTGCTGGCACCCTCGCTCGCCTTGGGTCACGCCTTGGGACGGGTGGGTTGTTTTCTCGCCGGCTGTTGCTACGGAAAGATCTCCACGCTCGGTGTGCACTTTCCCCCGGCCAGCGTCGCCTATCATGAGTTGGCTGGCTCTGCTCTACTCGCGCCGGATGCGCCCTTCACCCCGGCGCTTGCGCCCACCCAGATCTACGAGGCAGTGGGTGAAACGCTGCTGTTCACGCTGCTCATCGTTTTGCGCCGGCGCCCACGATTTTCCGGCTCGCTGGCGCTGGTCTACGTCATGGGCTACGCGCTCCTGCGCGCGGCGGTCGAGGTCCTGCGTGGAGACACGAGCCGCGGCTTTCTCTTCGAGATCGCCCTGCCGCGCGTGGCGACCTGGCTCGCCCTGCCTGCCCAGCAGCCTCTGCTGCTCTCCACTGCACAGGCGCTAAGTCTAGCACTCGGCATTGCGGCAGCCGTCGCCTACCGGATCCTGCACCGCCGAACCGCCGCCTGAGGCGTCTTAGGGGGTAGCTTGGCACATCATGAAGTCTGGCTCTGTTGCGGCCGCAACCCTGGCAACTACGCCCGCCTGACGGTGCCCACCGCCTTGGCGAATGCCCACACATACTCGACCCCGGACGCCAACGAGACCACCAGCGAGATGTCGAGCAGCAGAGTCCCCGCCACCTGGTAGTCGACCGAAACACCAATCCCGAGTACAGGGTAGTTGAAGTGCACAAGCAGCATGCTGATGGCCACCAATTGCAGTGCCGTCTTTATCTTTCCCCCCGCGCTGGCCGCAATCACCATGCCCTCGCTGGATGCGACACTGCGCAGGCCGGTGATGCATATGTCACGCGCGATCAAGACCACGACGACCCAAGCAGTGGCGCGGCCCACCGCCACGAGAAACACCAGCACCGCCGTGACCATGAGCTTGTCGGCCAGCGGATCGAGAAACTTGCCCAGAACACTGACCTGACCCCGGCTGCGCGCCAGATAGCCGTCCAGGCCGTCACCCGCCGAGGCGACGAGGTAGAGAAGCGCCGCGATGAAACTGCGAACCGGGCTGAAATTATCGATGAAGTACAGCACCCCCGGAACGATCAGCACCCTCGCCATCGTTACTACGTTGGGCAGATCCGTAATCTGGCTGCGCAAGTTCGCCATGTTTGGAGAGCAATACTACCCCGACACCGGCGCAGGTGACATAGGCGTCGCCGGGCTGGTCTTCCCGCCCGGCCAGGCTCTGCGCGACCACGCGTCCCACCCAGCCGCACAGCCGTCGCCCCAACACGGCCAGCGAATCTCCCTCGCCCAGGCGCACGGCCACTAGCTCCTCAGCACCCACGCTCACCACGACCCGGCCCGTCCCGCGGAATTGCAGCAAGGCTGGCCCGCCGCCCGGCACACGACCCCACTCCCACACCAGTTCGTCGCCCCAGGCCACCACCTGTTCATCACGCAGATAGAGCACATCTCGTTCCATTGACAAGGCAAAGAGCGCGCGACCCGGACGCCAAGGCGAAAGCCACAGATCGCCGCTCCCTGCCAGGCGAAGGAATCGCCCACCTTGCGCAGTCAACGCCTCACCCAACAGATGTCCGCGCATTCGCCGCCGGGCGGGAAGCAGCTCGACCCCGCCGAAGGCCGCCAGCAGGGCGGACTCACGCACGTAGGTCTCGCTGCTGGCAGCAAAGCGCACAACCCCCTGCCCGAGCCAGGCCAGCGGCCCCGGTGCGGGCGCTGGTGCCAGCATGCGGGCCATGGCAAAGGCAGAAAGCGAGGCAATCTCGCCTGACCCAGGTGCCGGGCCGGCCGCCGCCGGGATGACGGCATCAAGGACCTGCGTGCGTAACTCCGGCTTGGGCGTGGCCGGGCCCGTGTCAACCGCGCGCGCATGCTCGGACTCGATGGCGCCCATCCCTGCTTCCTCGGATACGGGCGCGGAGGTGGTCGCCACCCGCTCCATCTCCGCGGCCAGTTCGTGCTGGCCCGCACGCCGGAAGGCAGCCGCGGCTTGCGCGCGTGCGCCCGTGCGCGCACACGCATAGCCAAGATAGCTCCATGCACGCCGATCCTCGGGGCGCAGACGCACGGCGGTTTCCAACTCGCCCACCGCCTCGTCGAACCAGTCCAGCTTGAGAGCTATGAGTCCCAGGTTGAGACGAATGGCTGCGTCCTCGGGAGCGATCTGCGCTGCTTCTCGGTAGATCTGGCGCGCCTCGGCCAGACGCCCCAGCTTGAAGCGCACCAGCGCCAGCANNGCGCTGCGCCACCACCAGCTCGCTGGTGCGATGGAGCTGCTCGCGCAGCACATCGTCCTCACGTCCGGCGACAGGTCCGGAGATCGCCGCCGGGGACACTGATTCTTCGGGAAGGTGGATGTCAGCAGGCACAGATCATCGCAGCGCGATTGGCGCGCCTCCCTTGTATCGCTGCCACACGGCGTTCACATAGCTCTTCGTGGTTTCATAGGGGGGCAGGCCCTGGTATTTCTCAACCGCGCCGGGTCCCGCGTGGTATCCGGCGAGCACCTTGATCGTCTCATCGTCCGAGCACACGAAGGCGCCACCGCCATCGCCCCGTCCCACTGCAGGTGTCCGGCAAAAACGTTTGGCCAGCATCTGCAAATAGCGTGCTCCGCCCATGATGTTCTGGCGCGGATCCCACACGTTGGTTACCCCCATGGCCCGCGCGGTGGCCGGCATGAGCTGCATCAGCCCGAGCGCGCCCGCACTCGACACCACGTTCGGATCGTAGTCTGACTCGGTCTTAATGACGGCTCGAATCAGGGTCTGCGGAATGGCAAAGTAGGCCTGCTGATCGCGGATGTGGTCGTCGTAGCGCTGGTAGCGAGCCGGGGAACTGTCGCGCGGGGGCACCAGATCAGAATCGCCCCGCACGGCCGAGGCCTTGCCCGGTCCGATGCGAAACAACACCTTCCAGTGCCTGCCCACCGGGGGCAGGTTGGTGAACTCGCTAATCCCGTCGGCGCGATCGCGGGTCCACATCACGCTGGCGATCTCTGCAGCCGCTGGCGCATGTTCGTGTGGCCTTGCGGAGGCGTGTCTAGTTTCGGACTCGGGAACCGCCCGCCACTTCGGACCTGGGGTGGGAGCGTTGGTGAACTCTAACTTGCCATCTACCCTTTGCCGCTGCCACACCGTGGCGTGCGCAAACGCCGGCAGCGCCAGCAAGAGCAGCACAAGATAGGGACGGCGGGACATAACCCAAGGATCGTAACATAGGCCGACCTTCGTCGCCTATGCTAACCAGCGCCTCCGTCGGATGTCCTTCCAGCACGGGTCTGCTAGATTCACCCGTCGTGGAAGCGGATTACCTGGTTCTTGGCTCTGGCCTGGCTGGCCTCTACTTCGCCCTGCGTGCCTCCCAGCACGGCCGCGTGGTGGTGGTGTCCAAGCGCGCCCTCACCGACGCCAACACCCACCAGGCTCAGGGCGGAGTGGCCGCAGTGCTGGGGGTAGGTGACACACCAGAGAAGCATATCGAGGACACGCTGCGCGTGGGCGACGGCCTGTGCAACACGGACGTGGTGGACATGTGCGTGCGCCAGGGGCCGCAACACATACTCCACCTGGCCAACCAGCTAGGNNCAGGACATGACCGGCGCCGCCATCCACGACACTTTGCTTGAACGCGTAAAGGAGCGCGGGGACCGCATCACGCTTCTGCCCGACACCATGGCGGTGGATCTGCTGACCACCGCCAAGTACGGCGGCCCCAACGCCGTCTTCGGCGCCTACGTCTACGACCAAAACCTGGGCGAGATCCGGACCGTAGTTGCACGCGCTGTAGTCGTGGCCACCGGGGGAGCCGGCAAGGTGTACCTGTACACCTCCAATCCCGACGTGGCCACCGGCGACGGCGTGGCCATGGCGTACCGGGTGGGCGCGCGGGTGGCCAACATGGAGTT
>PMJE01000141.1:6684-16055 GCA_003157315.1 Myxococcales bacterium
GCCATCGACGCCGAGATGAAACGCACCGGCGACGACTACGTCGTGCTCGACATGACCCACCTGCCGGCGCAATTTCTGGCCGAACGTTTTCCCAATATCCACCGGCGCTGTCTGGAGCTGGGTATCGACATGCGCAGCATGCCCATCCCGGTGGTGCCCGCCGCCCACTACAGTTGTGGCGGTATCCTGGTGGACGCAAACGGGCGCACCAGCGTGCGCAACCTGTACGCCATCGGCGAAGCCTCCATGACCGGTCTGCACGGCGCCTGCCGCCTGGCTTCGAATTCGCTACTAGAAGCCCTGGTCTACGCTGCGCGCGCCGCGGATGACGTGCGTGATGCCAAGGTGGACCGGCCGCAACAGGTGGCGACCTGGTATTCAGGCGATGCCACCGCCGCCGACGAGGCCGTCCTGGTCAGCCACGCCTGGGACGAGATTCGCCGCCTGATGTGGAACTACGTGGGCATTGTCCGCTCGGACAAGCGGCTCGAGCGCGCCGCGCGGCGGATGCAGCTCATCCGCGAGGAGATTCGCGAGTACTATTGGAACTTTCTGGTGAACCGCGATCTGCTCGAACTGCGCAACATTGCGCTGGTGGCGGATCTCATAATCCAGAGTGCGCGGCGGCGGCCTGAGAGCCGCGGCCTGCATTTCAATCTGGACCATCCTGAGCACGACCCACGCTTGGCCCGGGACACCGTGCTCGCACGCGGCGACGGCCCGGCCGTGTAGTTGGCATCTCGTGGACCGTGGGTCGAAGTTGGCTAGGGCCTGTCGGGCACTCCGGGGCCGCCAGAAGAGCCGGGTCGCGGGTCGCGTGAGCGAGAGCGAGTTCGTGTGGGATACGCGGGAAGCGGAAAGCGTAGGACGAGAGCGTGAGCGACAAGCCATCGATAGCAAAAAGCCCCGGCGGGGATCTCCCATCCGGGGCTTGCTCGACCGTTCAGGCCGCGAGAGTATCTACTCTAGTTCGTTGACGACAGTCGGCTGGTAGCTGCCGGTCACGTCGCCATTCGTGTTGATCCCGCCCACGCGCTCAAAGGTGGCCAGGGTCGAGTCACAGTCGAGGTCGCCCTTAGCGTAGGCAGTGAATACCGCGGAGGTGCCCGTCAGATTTCCGCTGTATCCCGGAAGGTAGTTGTGTGCGTCAGGTATGGCGAAGTTGAGGGCCAACCAGACCGCATCAGTCCCCCACACAGGCGAATTGCCCGGGCAGCGCTGACCCGTCAGGCAACCGCAGTTTGTGGTGTAGGCAAACGCCGCCGATGGTCCTGGGAACTGCTTGGCCTGCACGCCGCCGCCGCTTGCCATGTGGTCAGTCTCATAGTAGGAGAGTGAGCCTGCCCATTCCTTGTTGAGATGGCCCACCGCCTCAGCCGTGCGTGATTTCTTCACGTAGCGGGTGAAAGCCGGAATCGCCACTGCTGCCAAGATTCCGATGATCGCCACGACGATCATCAACTCCACCAGGGTGAAGCCGCTGCTGCGTTTTCGGGATTTGATGGTCATTTTTGCTTGCCTCCTGGTTCCCGCAACTGTGCACCCGATGTGCCACCACGAAACCACTCGCGTCATCTGAGCTAACAACCCGTGATCACTATGGAAAGATGAAATCGTCCCGGGCCGTCTGCAGGATTGCAAGGTGACAAAGAACGGGTTTGGGCATCTCTGACTGACAAAAAGAGTCAATACCGGGTAGTCAAATGTGTTTCCCGGCAAGCCACCCGATGCCCCGTGCAGAGGCAACCCGTTCGGTGCTCTAGTGCCCGTCGTTCATTACGCGAACGCCGGGCGAGTCGTGGGTCAGCACCAAGAAGGTCGCGTTAGATGGAACGCCCGACGGCACGGAGCCGCCATCATCCGCGGTGTTGAGGTTGCACGCAGCCACTGCATAGAACCAAGGGACGTTCGGTGTCGCGGACCACAGGCTCGGATTCCCGATGGGGGAAGGAAGCACGCTGGTTGAGTCACCAGCGTTGACCAGATAGGTGCAGTAGAGCTGTTTCCAGCGGGGACGCAGGCCGATCCGGCTCCACGATGCCGGATACGTGCCCACGTCATGCGCTGTACGCGCCGATTCGAAGGTAGGATCCGTGAGACTGATGATGGGATAGTACCCGGTCGTGTCGCTGTTCGTGTCGTCGACTGCGTAGCCGTTTGCGGCTACACGCACCGGTATGTACGCGCCCGCGTCCATGAAATAGAGCTGCTCCTTGGACGATAGCTCAGCCAGCATGGCGTGCGCCTCAGAGAGCCGCGCCCGCGCAACGTAGCGTTTGTACCCGACCGTGGCGATGGCGGCCAAGATGCCGATGATGACTATCACGATCATCAGCTCGACCAGTGTCGTCCCCTGTGCAGGGTTGCAGCGCCGGCGAGTCGTCACAGGATCCATTGTAGCCCGGGTGCCCTTCGCTTCAATTAATTGAAATTGACTCACAGCGCCCGAGAGCAATGAGCCACGGCGAGAACAGCTCTCCGAATTCGCGGACCGATACACCGAGCGCGCACCAGACTCGCATTGTACGCTTGCTTGAGGCCCTCTATACTGGGTCATCAACTTCGCATTGCGCCAACTTTCGCGCTGACAGTCGACACGCCCACCCTGTTTTTCCAAGGAGGGTTCCTGTGGCACTCACGCTCAGAATAGGCCAACGAGCCGTTTATCCCTCGCGAGGTATTGCCGAGGTCGTCAGTGTGGAGAAGCGAGAGATCGGTGGCAAGGTGCAAAGCTTCTACGTCCTGCGCCTGGCGAACTCGGATCTCAAGATCCTTGTTCACGTCGACAAGGCCGAGCAGGTCGGCATCCGGCCGGTTGCAGGTGCCCAGGAGGTGGACGAGGTCCTGCACATCCTGCGGGAAAAAGCTGCCAGCTTTGAACGCCATCCTTGGAACCGGCGCTACCGTGCCTACATGGACAAGATCAAGTCGGGCTCACTCTTCGAAGTAGCCGAGGTCTTCCGCGACCTGCATCGACTCAAGAAGACCAAGCCGCTCTCCTTCGGCGAACGCCGCATGTTGGATACCGCGCGCGGCCTGGTGTCGCAGGAGCTGTCGGTGGCCCGCTCCATCGATCGCGCCACCGTCGAGAGGGAACTGGATTCGGTGCTCAACGAGGGCCAAGCCTAGCCCATCGATTCCGAGATGACGCCTGGACCAGGGAACCCCGATTCCCTCATGCAGCACGAGCGCGCGCTGGCGGGGACGCGGATCGAGGATCTGCGCAGCCAGATCGCAAGTCACGACTACCGCTACTACGTGCTCGATCGTCCGACCATTTCGGACGCCGAGTACGACGGCCTGATGCGCGAGTTGCGCACCCTCGAGCAACGATTCCCCGATCTGGTCACGCCTGCGAGCCCAACCCAGCGCGTGGGCGGCAAAGCTTCCGCGCTGTTTGCACCAGTCGAGCACCCTTCGCCCATGCTGTCGCTGGACAACGTGTTTTCCACCGANNGCCACGCGGGGTGACGGACGCGTGGGTGAGGACATCACCGCCAATCTACGCACGGTTCGCTCGATCCCAGCACGCCTGCAGGGCAGTCAACACCCCACCCTGTTGGAGGTGCGCGGCGAGGTCTATCAACCGATTTCGGTTTTCGAGCGCCTGAATCGGGAATTGGCTGAAAGAGACGAACGACCTTTTGCTAATCCCCGCAACGCCGCGGCCGGGAGCCTGCGCCAGAAGGACCCTGCTGTGACCGCAGCCCGCGGCCTCAGCTTCTGGTGCTACGGCACCGATGCCGGCGCAGGCCGGACGGCGCGCGCGCTACGCCACTCTGAAGACCTGGACTACCTCAGCTCGCTCGGCCTACCCGTCAACCCCAACATCGAACGCGCGTCCACCCTGGAGCAAGTGGCCGCCTACTGCGCCAAGTGGCAAGCGCACCGCCACGACCTCGACTATCAGATTGACGGCGTGGTCATCAAAGTCGACCACTACCGACAACGCGAGGATCTGGGCGCGACCAGCCGTGCCCCGCGCTGGGCGGTGGCTTTCAAATTTCCGCCCGAGGAACGCACGGCCCTGGTGAGGCGCATCGCCGTGCACACGGGCCGCACCGGTCGGGTCACGCCCTACGTGGAATTGGAGCCGGTGCACGTGGGCGGCGTGACGGTAACCTCGGCCACCCTGCACAATGAGGACGATCTGCGGCGCAAGGATGTGCGCGAGGGGGACACGGTCATCGTCCACCGAGCCGGTGACGTGATCCCCGAAGTCGTCGGTCCGGTGCTGGAACAACGGCCGCCCGGAACGCCAGCGTGGACCTTCCCGACCCAATGCCCGGCGTGCGCAACGCCGCTTGTGCGCAAGCCAGGCGAGGCAGACTGGCGTTGCCCCAACCGCAAAGCATGTCCGTCGCAGACCGTGGAATGGCTCTGCCATTTCGGTTCGCCTGATGCTCTGGACATCGAGCACCTCGGCTATCAGACGGTGACCGCCCTGGTGGAGCGCGGCCTGCTCGCTGATCCGGCGGACCTATACGCCCTGGACGCGACGCACCTGGTACAACTCCCGGGTTTCGCCGAAAAATCCGCGCAGAACCTGCTTGACGCCATTGCGGCCTCGAAGCAGCGGCCCTTCTGGCGCTTGCTGGTGGGTCTCAACATCCGGCGGGTGGGCGCCCATGTGGCGCAACTGCTCGCGCAGCGGTTTGCATCCCTGGAGGCCCTTGCCACCGCCAATCTCGAGGATCTGCAATCCGTCGAGGGCGTGGGCCCGGAAATCGCCAGCGCGGTCCACGAATGGTTCCGCGACCGTGAGAACAGCGCGCTAGTCAAGAAGCTGGTCCAGGCTGGCGTGCGCGTCGCGGACGAGCCCGCCGGGGGTCCTGTCGGTCCGCGTCCGCTCGACGGCAAGATCGTGGTCATCACTGGCACCTTGCCGACTCTCTCGCGCGAGGAGGCCACCGCCCTGGCCCGGCAAGCCGGGGCGCGCGTGACCTCGAGCGTATCCAACAAGACCAGCTTCGTCGTGGTCGGGCAGGAAGCCGGATCCAAGCTCGCCAAGGCTCAGGAACTCGACATCGAGACCCTAGATGAGGCGGAATTTCTCCGCCGGCTCAGCCGCGTCGCGCCGCGCACCCACGAATGAATATGAGCGCGCTAGTTGCCGAGAACTCTATCACGTGCCATTCTGCCTTCCGTGTTTTGCGTCTGGAGTTCCGCCGAGTATGGCTGTGAGGGCTACGCGTTTCTCTCGTGAGTTTCCCGAAGATGAGTCTCGCTTCCCGGCACACGCAGAGGTCTTGATCCATGGGGATGCGCCTTGGTCTGATTAGCCTTGCGGATGCCAACATCACCCGCGTCGTCAGATCGCCCTCGCTGGCGTGGCGTCTTATCGTCCCGAACAGTCCAGCCCTGGATGGAGTTGCGCAACACTCGAAGAGCACCGCACGGGGAAAGAAGACCGCCAGCCCCAAACGGGCCAAGGCGAAACCCCGGCGCGTACTGGATTTGGCCGCCAAAGAAGGCACGCGTTGCGATCTCGAGAAGTCGTGGCACGGCATCCACTACCTGCTCACCGGCAGCGCATGGGAGGGTGAGCCACCTCTCGATTTCCTGGTCGATGGCGGTCGGCAGGTGGGCCGAATTGACCTTGAGCATGGACCGGTGCGCGCATTCCGCGCCGACGCTGCCCAAACCATCTACCAGAGCCTGTCTGGCCTCAGCCCCTACGAGTTGCGCAAGCGCTTCAACGCCCGTGACATGGCCGCCAAGGAAATCTACCCCGACATCTGGACCGGGGCCGCGCTCGAGGAAGACTCGCTCAGATACCTGATGGACAACCTGGACCAGCTGCGGGCCTTCCTGCGCCAGACCGTCGAGGCGCAGCTCGGGTTCCTGGTGTTTCTGGTCTAGCCAATCAGTGGGGGTCCACAGGGTGCAGCCCGGTGGAATCGATGCCGCGCAAGTAGTAGGTGGGATCGGTGGTGAAGATGGTGAAAATGCCGATGAACATGACCATCAGGCGAATGAAGAGTGGCTTGTTGCCGTACACGGTTTCCAGCCGGCGCTTTCGGATCTTGTCGTCTGGCTCGGCAAAGTGCTCGAGCAAGCTGCCATCGAGCAGGCCGCCCCTCTCCTTGCGGGTCACCGCCGCGATACCACCCGCCGCGCAGTATTCCATGATTTCTAGGACAAGCTTGCGGCGTGCTTCGCAGCTCGCGATTGCCGATGTCAGCAAGGCCACCGCCCCCCATTCGGCCTGCGCCCGCCCCACGGCTGCCAAAGCAGTGAAAAGAGTACTGGTGACCTCGTCCAGTCGGTCCAGACGCTGCTCGCGCAGCATGCTCATGAGAACGACATTCTTGAAGAGCTGCGAGATGAGCAACACGCATGCCTCGCTGTCAGGCGCGCTGGCGACCTCCTGAGGCCGCAACTGGTAATTGGGCAAAAAGAGAACGCCGAACGCTGTCTCGAAGAAATCGTGCTGGTCGGTCGGCGGCCGCTGCACGGCGATGTCCATGGTGTTGTCCAACCTGTCCGCCAGCTTGCAGTGCAGAAGGTCAGGCATCTCGGCCGCCTTGCCCAGCACCTGGCCCAGGTACTGGTAGTAGGTCTGATTCTCCCGACGGCGCAGAAGCGCAATGCGCTCACCCAAGAACCAGCGATGGTCGGCGTCGATCTTGGCGAGGACGCGGGCGAACTCTTCCTGCACGCGGGTCCACTCCTGGGTGCCCAACTCCTCCGCGGTCAGATCCTCTTCTTTGTCGTGCAGAAGCGCACCCAGCAGATCCAGCATGCCGGGCTCAGGCATTATGCGCGCGAGCATGGAAGCGGTGCGCAGACAATGCAAAACAGCTGCAGGGCCGCTCTTGCGTCGGCGCTCTCCGTATGCGCTGCGAAGGTAGCTGAGGGTTTCAAGCAGCGGGGCATGGTTAGGCACCAGAGCGGGGCCGAGAATCACGCGCAGCAGTGCGCCGAGATCAATCTTGCGGGCAGACAGGTGCCAATTGATCGTGGCTGAAAGAGCCAAGTGGCTTTCCACCGTGATCCTGGTGCGGGCCGCATCTGGCCCTAAGATCCCGGTCAACATCGATGGGTTCCTCCTAGTGCGCGGGTCAAAACGCTAGCTATGATCCACCGGCGTGCGTAACTGCAGGTCGACTGCGCCATCTGCTTCCAGAAGAATACGCGCAACCGGCCTCGCGAGCCAGCAGCGGGACAATGCGTGGAACAATGCGCGTTAGCATCCTTGGGGCTTGTGCCGGCATCTTTGCTATGAATGCTTGCGCTTGCTCGTCCCCAGCTGACCATGGGCCAACTCCCGGCGTTCCCTGACTTTGCGCCCCTCGACATCTCGCATCGAGACACCATCGACGAGGCACTTGCCGCCGAGCCGCCTGAGGTATCGGAGCTGAACTTCGCCGAGATCTTCGCCTGGCACTCTGTGCGAAACACGCGCATCAGCGATCTGGACGGGGCCGTATGCCTCCTCGTCACCCGGCACGGCAAGCGCTGTTTCTGCCCACCCTTGCGCGCGCGCGAGCCNNTACGGCCTGACCGGACGCCAGGCTGCGGACGCGGAGGCGACCGGCGAGCTTGTGGCAGAGGAGGACATGGACAACGCAGACTACGTTTACCGAACCCAAGATCTGATCCTTCTGCCCGGCCACAAGTACGACGGCAAGCGTAACCACATTCACAACTTCGTGCGCGGCTACGAATTCAACTACGCCGGCATCGATCCCCGGTCCATACCAGAGGTCATCGATTTTCAACGCCGGTGGTTCGCCGAGCGCGGCCGCACCGACCTGCCGACGCTGGCAGCCGAGGATCAAGCCGTCCACGAGCTGTTGCGCCATTACGAAGATCTGCCGGTGATTGGCGCCACCATCAGGATCGATGGTCGCATTGAGGCCTTTGCCGTCGGCTCGCGGCTCAACCAGGACACAGCCGTGGTGATCGCGGAAAAGGCCACCGCCGAGATCCGTGGGCTGTACCAGGCCATGAACCAGATGTTCTGCGAAAACGCACTGTCGCGCTACACCTGGGTCAATCGCGAGCAAGACACCGGCGACGCGGGACTGCGACGGGCCAAGCTCTCATACTACCCGCACCACATGGTGGCAAAATACCGGGTGCGTCTGGCGAAGTAGTTACCTTGGCGTCAGCTTCATCACCGTGCCGCCATCATAGTTTGTCCAGTAGACACTTGTGGCGTCAACTGCGACACCTTGCGAACCGAGCTGCTGTGAGGCGAGGGTAGTCACGGTGCCGCCCTCGACACCCACCTTCATCACCGTCCCAAAGGACTGGTTGTAGGTGGCCCAATAGATGTTCGAGCTTGTGTCGTCTATGGCGATGCAGTAGCCGCTTCCGCCCGAGGCCAGGGTGGTGGGGATGCCACCGCCGGCGGTGGACACCTTCATCACAGTGCCGCTGCCATACTCTGTCCAATAGACGTTCGAACCCGTGGCGTCCACCACGATGCCCTGAGGCTCGTTCCGGCCTGAGACGAGAGTGATCGAGGTGCCGCCGCCGGCTGCAGACACCTTCATCACGGCGCCGCTGGTCGCGCCGCCGGTCGCGGCGCTGTTCACCCAATAGACGTTCGTGCTCTTGGCGTCAACAGCGATGCCCTCGGGCCAGTACTGCCCTGAGGCGAGGGTCGTAATAGGGCCGCCGCCGATGGGCATCTTCATCACCGAGCCGTCAGTGGTGGAACTGGCGTCCGTCCCGGCGTTCGTCCAGTACACGCTGTTGGCGTCGATGGCAAGCTCCCTAGGAGCGCTCTGCGCTGAGGCGAGAGTCGTGACAGGGCCGCCGCCGCCGGACATTTTCATCACCGAACCGCCCGGAGCGCTCGTCCAATAAACACTCTTTGCGTCAACCGCGATGTAGGAGGGGCCGTTCTGCCCTGCGGCGAGCGTCGTGACAGGGCCGCCGCTTGTGGAAACTTTCATCACCGAGCCGTCCACGAAGGCGTTGGCATACGTCCCAGGATTCGTCCAGTACAGGCTACCACCGTACACAGCGCTGAAGCCGGCGCCCGTCTGCCCTGAGGCAAGCGTGACGAGACACCGGCCCGAGGTGCACGCGGCTGTAGAGGGCGAAATCGGGGCCTGGCACAACGTCCCGCAACCACCACAGTTGCTGTTGTCGGTTTGTTGGTTGACGCACGTGTTGGTACACCAGGACAGCCCCGACTCGCAGCCGCACGCTCCGTTCTGGCAGATCTGGTTGCCCGCGCAGGGTCTGCACGCAACGCCTCCGATGCCGCAGATCGCGGATGTCTCGGCGGAGACATAGTGGCAAACATCGCCATCACAGCAACCCGGGCACGATTCCACGTCGCAGACACATTTGCTCGCGGAACAGTGCAGTCCCGCAGCGCACATGTTGCTGCACGAGCCACAGTATTCCCT
>PMJE01000122.1 GCA_003157315.1 Myxococcales bacterium
ACGCCGCCCGAGCCGGTTATGCCGCCCGAGACGGTGACGCCGCCCGAGCCGGGTACGCCGCCCGAGCCGGTTACGCCGCCCGAGACGGTGACGCCGCCAGAGACGGTGACGCCGCCAGAGCCAGTCTTGCCGCCGGAGCCGGTGTCGCCGCCGTCGCCAGTGATGCCGCCGGCGCCGGTTACGCCGCCGGAGCCAGTGACGCCGCCGGCGCCGGTTACGCCGCCGGAGCCAGTGACGCCGCCGGAGCCGGTGTCGCCGCCGGAGCCGGTGTCACCGCCAGAGCCAGTGTCGCCACCCGAGCCGGTTGCGCCACCAGAGCCGGTTGCGCCGCCCGAACTGGTCTTTCCACCCGAGCCGGTCGCACCACCAGAGCTGGTTTTTCCGCCCGAGCTGGTCGCGCCGCCAGAGCTGGTTGCGCCGCCCGAGCTGGTGATCCCGCCCGAGCTGGTGGTACCGCCCGTGTTCGTGTTTCCTCCAGAAGCGGTTGTGCCACCTGATGCTGAACCACCCGAAGCGGACGCGCTGGTTCCGCCAGCGCCACCGCCTGAGCTTGAACTTCCACCTGACGCTGATGTGGTACCGCCAGTCCCGTTGCCGCAGGCAGGGACGAGAAGTCCCACACCCATGACGGACAAGAATGACGCAAAAATCCGGCCCACCTGACGATGCGTTATCTTCTTCATGCGTTTCTCCATGCAATCTGACCCATTATCGAAGCCTTTGAGACGCAGTGGCGCTGCCTCTCCACACGGCTCAGAAGTCTGCCCGCTGAAGAAAAAAGTCCGATGGTGAACATGACTATCCGGATGCGCCACGGCCTTTTGGGAAAGACTGTGGAGGCTCCCACCGCATTCTTGCCAAAGTGACGCGTGACGCATCTACTTCACGTAGATGT
The DNA here is from genome assembly GCA_003157315.1 of Myxococcales bacterium. The sequence continues at coordinate 896 of PMJE01000122.1, forward strand.
CAGGCTTGGGAGGATCGGCCATGCCATTGCCGATATGGAAGCCGACATGCGCAGGCTGATTGTACCCTGCTCCACGTCGGTACTCTCGTTCCATGCGGCTCTTCCTGCGCCTGCGACTGGCGGCGGGACTATTTTACATTAATCTTGGGCTGGGGCGGATCAGCCATATTGGGGCTGATGCGGAACCCGGTGTGGGGCGGCTGGTTGTAGCCCGACTGCTCAAACGCCACCTGTGCCCGGTAGGTCGGATCGTGCATGAGTGTGTAGATGCGACGGGTGGTCACATCTGTCGTTGTGTACACGCGTAGGGCGGCGTTGCTCATTTCGCGCCAGATGATTTCCTCGCGCCAATCGCCCAGCAGGTCTGCGGTCAGCACCGGGGTGCTCTTGGTAGCGTTTGCCCCCGAGCACTGGCTGCAGGTCAGCAGGGTTGTGCCGCTGGCCTTGGTGATTTTGTTGGCGTCTTCGAGCTCACGCCATTCATCGGCGTCCCAGTAGATGACGAAGTTGTTCCCAGCACTAGGGGCGCTGGTGGTGCCATCGGCACACAAAACGGTGCTCATATTTGCACCGGAACACGATGCGCCATTCTCGTTGCCCGCGCCTACATATTCAGCGCGGCCGCGGCCGGTGTCCGTGCCGAAAATGGTAGTCGCGAAGTAGCTCTTGCAGGTGGCGCCGTCATGAGCATCCATGCCCCCAAGTGACTCGTGAACCGAGAAGACAGAGATCCCCTTGCCAGGAACCAACTCGCCCACGTCCATGGCATCGCCATGGCCCATTCCCGAGTTGCACTTTAGGGTTCCACCGCTGTCGATGGTGAGTGGGCCGGTTATTATCTCCTGTCCACCGTCGCCGTCAGTGTCTGCCGCCATCTCTGAGTGGTCGCCACCGCCATTGGGGAAAGAAGTTACGCTGTCATAGACCCAGTTGGTCGCCAACACGCCATTCCGGAAGGTCAGCGCCGAGACCGTCACACGCGTGTAGTACCCACGGCCTTGGATGATGCTCGGCAGACCGTTCGCGACGCCACCATCCTTCACGAACGCTACCCCACCGTTAAAGCGGTCCACCCGGTTGCCGTAGGGGTCGCCCCAGGAGGGCACATCGCCGCGGGGCACCGGATAGTCGATCGTCGCCAGTTCCTTGCCGGTCGCCCCGTCGAACACCGTGATGTACTCGGGCCCGGTGAGAACGTAGCCGGATGCATTGCGGTACACGGCGCTGTCATCGTCGCTGGCAGCGGGGCCCGTGCTCAGATACGCTCCGGTTCCGTCCTTGGTTCCCGGCGCTGTCTTGCACGCCACTTCCGCCTTCCCGTCGCCGTCGAAGTCGTACACGGAGAACTGCGTGTATTGCGGCCCCGCAACAATATTCGGTCCCAGGTCGATGCGCCAGAGGCGTCTGCCCGCCAAGGTATAGCCGTCCAGAAGAACATACGACGCCAGGGCCACCGAGGACTCGGTCTCCCCGGCGCTGGGGTCCCACTTGAGCACGATGTCGTATTGGCCGTCGCCATCGAGATCCCCTGGGCTGCCATCGCTGGCAATATAGGGATAGCCCTGCGGGCTAGTGGCCGGCAGTTGCAGCGGGATACTCAAGTAGTTCTGTGCCCACGGCGTGGCCGCAGGAGACTGCGGGCCCTCGACCCCGTTGAACACGACGGTCACGGAGTAGCTCGAGCTGGCGGT
>PMJE01000007.1 GCA_003157315.1 Myxococcales bacterium
AATCAAGGTCTTCATTTCTAGCCGGGAGGGTACGTGCGGCGAGTGTGGAGCGGCGCTGACTCGCTCCGCCTGGATTTGCCTGGATCAGGCCAAAGGAGCCCTGTGTTTGCCCTGTGCGGACCTCGACCACCTCGAGTTTCTTCCGACCGGAGATGCCGCGCTCACCAGGCGTGCCAAGCAAGCATCGGGCCTTTGGGCCGTCGTGCTGAAATGGAGTCGATCCCGAAATCGCTACGAACGCCAAGGCCTTCTGGTCGAGGAGAAGGCGCTGCAAGCCGCCGAGGCCGCCTGCATCGCGGATGCGCCGGCGCGCGCAGCCCGGGCGAGGGTTCGCGAGCAGGAAGCGCAAACAGCGGATCGCCAGTACTTGGAGCGATTCGCGGAGGAAGTGAGGCGGCGATATCCGGGGTGCCCTGCCGGGCGAGAGCGCACCATCGCTGAGCATGCCTGTCGGAAGTACAGCGACCGGATTGGTCGAACCGCCGGGGCCAAGAACCTCGATAGCGCCGCGNNTCGGCATGAAGCCCGCCGTATGGTAGCCGATCTCGTGGATGCCGTAGTCAGGCGCTGGCGGAAGCCGTGGATGGCGGATGCGGGCATCATCGAGGGCCGTCCCGAAGATAGCAGCACTGTGGACGAGGTTGTCGGCGGACGATTCGAGCCGTGACCGAGGCGCGCTGGACTCGGGAATAGTCATTGTGTTCCTGAACCGCGCACGGCGCCCGCGCGCGTCGAGCTACCGGCGAACGATCTCCTTCAGGAAGTCATCGACCTCGACTAGGTTCAGCCATTCCTTTCGGTGCGCTTCCAGGCCCTGGTAGTTCAGTTCAGTCGGCAACTTCAGTTTGGTCTGCTTGCCTCGGGTGATGACCCCGCAACCACCGTCGACGTTGATGGTGGTCATCTTCAGGTCAGGGTGGGTGGCCCTTAGCTTGACCCAGGCTTTCCACACGTCGCCCTTCCAGTCCGCCTGGGGAGGCGGTCGTGGCACCGTCTGTTGCTCCGCTGAGGTCGGGTTGCAGTCATGCACAAGGATGGTTCCACCCTTGTGTAGGACCTTCAGGGAATTGCCGATGGCCCTCTCCACCTGGGCGGCGTTGTGCAGGCCGTCGATGAAGATGAGATCGAAGGTAAGCTTGTTCTGCGCGAAGAATTCATCGGATGTCATCTGGTAGGCGGCGTTCGACTGGCGATTCGGGTCAACCCCGATCTTGATCTTGCAGGCGATCGCATCGAGGTTGTCTTCTCGGGAGCCCTGGCCGATCTCCAAGTAGGACTGATAGCCGCGTCTTGCCCTGATGAGGTTGATGAAATCGGTTCGGTTCTTCGGATAGCTGACGGCATTGAGCGGGCCCTTGCCCGCGGGGGGCCAGCATAGAAAGTTGTCGTTCCAGGTATGCGGGTCTGAGGGCTCGGTGATCTGTAGGCACTGCATACCCTCGATGGCGTTCCAGTACGACCACCGGAAACCATAGTCGCGTGGGGCGCAAAGATAGTTGTCGCTCCATCCGTCGGGATCGGACTTCTCTTCGAACCGGGTACAAACCATTCCGGCGATGGGCCCCAGACTCGACCACTTCAGGCCGAGATCGTGGCTTGCACAGAGGAAGTTGTCGTCCCATCCGTGCGGGTCAGTCGGCTCGTCGACCTTGGTGCAAAACATCCCAGGAATCCATTTCGAATACGACCAGCGCAAGATTTCCAGTCGTCCGGGCGCCGCCGCTGCCTCCGGCTTTTTCGCCGCCGGTGGCGCCGGCTTCGCTGCCGCGGATGCCGGCCTGAAGCCGCAAACGAGTATGGAGACAACCAGCCATGCTCTATGGAATCGGTTCATTGTTCTTCCTTTTCTAAAGATGGGCGCGATCTGCTTCATCGCAGGACCCCATCTTATGGATTGCGCAGGCAAACGCAACCTTCGCCGCGCGCCCGGTCACCGGTTGTCCACCATCTTCCGATATCGCTCGCAGTTCTTCTCGATCTCCGCGTGGTTGCGCAGAAGATCCCCACCCACCAGGAAGATGACTTCATTGCCGTAGAACTCCAGCAGTTCAGGGATGCGCTGCAGGCTCATGCCGCCGCCGGGCGCAGGGAAGATGCTTCGCAGTCCTCCGAGCGGCGCCTGGGTTCCGTCCGCCACTTCGCGACAGTCCTGCGGCGAAAATCCGAACCGTCCGCCCGCATGTGGAAAGATGACGGCGTCGGCGCCCGCGATGCGCATGATCTGGCCGAACAAAGCGTGGTGTGAGATGCCGTTGTCTGGGCTGGTCACGAAGCTTCCCAACAAAGCCGGGTGGGCCAGGATGGGCAATTGCAGGGTGTCGTCGTCGGCCAAGGTCCGCATGGCATCGAACCCGGTGAGGCCCGGACACACCAACAAGGCACCCGCCCCGAGTTGTTTGGCGAAACGAGCGCGCCGGCTCACCTCGTCCGCCGGCGCCGTCACGTTGGGGGCATAGATGGCCTTGTGGCCGGTTCGCGCAGAACCCTTGCGTACAGCTTCGGCGCAGCGCCCTGCGCGCTCGGCAAAGGCCGCGAAGGGTTGGTTGGCCAAGCCGTGGTCGTCTTTGATCAAATCGATTCCGCCTGCGGCGAACCGTCCCGCCAACAGCGCCAGTTGCTCGGGTGGCAGCCCCATGGGTTTGATGGCAGTGGAAAGCAGCGGTCGCTGGGGCACGCCCAGTAGGGCGCGAAGACCATCGCGTCCGAAACGCGGGCCCTTGAAACGTCTCCAGAAGGGGAAGCAATTTCTCAGCCGATCGAGGCGAAAACCCCTCTTGAGGCTGATGTTGCCGTATAGCACGTTGAGGAGCTGGGTCAGTTCACCGCCCGTGACGTCGTCGAGAAACGAGACCAGCGCCCGGTGCGTGCCGCCGTCTGTTCTCTCAAGTGCCTCCAGGCGTCCTACCACCTGGTCCTGGATGAACCCCTTGGGGAGAATCTCTTCGGGGCACTCGACGGTTTGCTCCAGGCAAAGGTCCTCGGCCTTTGCCCGGGCCTCGGCTGCGTCTCCGGTGAGGTAGTACCAGGCCGCGAAACGGTCGCAGTCGTGGCAAGAAGTTTCCGGACAGGGTTTCCGATCTTCCATCAGAGATCCTCGGCCTTGGCTTCGCTGGGCACGGTCTCGGCTCGCACCTGGGCAAGATCCTCGGGGCGGATGGCGAGATCGGATCCCAGTGCCCGCTCCGCGGCCCGCACCAAAGCGAGGGCGTCCAGCCCGTATTCACGCATCAGGTAGCCTTTGGACGCGCCGTGGGCGAATGTGTCCTGAAGTCCCAGACGGTACAGTTTTACGCCCAGGCCGTTCTCGGCGATCTTCTCGGCCGCGATCGATCCGAGCCCGCCGGTCACCAAATGATTTTCCAGGGTCAGGACCCCATACTTGGGCTGGGCCAGGGCTTGCAAGATTGCCGGGTGATTGCAGGGTTTGAGCGTGGAAAGGTGCAGGTGCTCCACCGCCACTCCTCTGGCCTTTAGCAGGGCGACAGCTCGCAGAGCCTCTTCGGTACATAGCCCGCTCGACAGGACGGTCAGGTCACGGCCGCGCGAAAGCACGCGGGGCTGGTCAAGCCGAAGTGGTTCCGCAGCAGGGAAAAGCCGCGGCACTTCCCCGCGCAGCATGCGCACGTACACTGGCCCTGGCACCGAGACCGCGACGTCGAGCACGCTTTCAATTTCGGTCGCGTCGCCGGTTTCCAGCACCGTCATGTTGGGGAGCGTGCGCATCAGCGCCACATCCTCCACCGCCTGGTGTGTGGCACCGCCCGGGGTGGCGATCCCTGGCAGAAATCCGAACATCTTCACCGGAAGGTTGGCGTAGGCCACGCTCATGGCCACCTGATCGTAGGCGCGGCGATAGATGAAGACCGCGAAGGTGTGCACGAGAGGCAGGAAGCCCTCGCGCGCCAACCCGGCGGCAAAGGACAGCATATTCTGCTCGGCGACGCCCATGGAAAAGAAGCGGTCGGGAAAGGCGTCGCGAAATCCGTCAGC
>PMJE01000185.1 GCA_003157315.1 Myxococcales bacterium
CAGGCATTCGACCCAGACCGGGATACGGTTGGGCTGGCGGGGCAGGGGAGATCCCACCGCGATCAAGAGAGCGTTGTCCTCCAGGATCGGCTTGGCCGGATCGCGCACCGAGAGCACCCGCGAGCCCATACCTTCGGGCAGTGCCTCAGGACGAAGCAACATGCACAGGGTGTAGCGGAAGCAGGCCGGGCGAATCGCCGCCGCGGTTTCGCGCAAACGCCGGGGCGCCGCGTCCCCGCACAGGGCAAGCAGCGACGCCGCTGAGCCGGCCCAGATCAGCCGGCCGAGCCCGATGGTCTCGCCACGCGGCCGCGCGCGCAGGCCCGAGACACTGCCTCGCTTCCAGACCAGTTCGTGCGGCACCAGTCGTTCGCGCACCTCGCCGGAAAAAGTTTCAATCTTTTCCGAGAACAAAGCGCGCAAGTCCCCGCCGCTGCCCAGCCGGAAGACCCCACGCCGAGCCCCATCGAAGGCGCGGGCCTGGGTCATGGCGGTGACGTCTCCGGGTGAGAACCCGCTCGACAGGACCGCCAAAGCGGCCAGTCCGGCGCGCATGGGATGATAGGGTGGCAGCGCGGCCAGCCAGTCGCCATCGAGTGGCGGAAGCTGGCTCTGGATGCGGCCTACGTCGCGCCTCTCCCAGAAACCCTCGGGGGGCAGCGTGATGTCTGACCCCAGCAGAGGATCCAGCACCGCGCTGCTATTGCGCAAGCGCGCCAGGGTCTCCTCCACGGCAGCGCACTCAGAGGGAAACTCGCGGCGCAGATCGGCGGAGATCGCTTCGGGATCGGCGCCAAAGGCGATGCGGTGCTGCGGGAAGATCATCTGCAGCCCGGGCTGCAAGGCTGGTGCACGCCGGCGAACTACCTGCGCGTAGCCAAGCTCGCGCATCACCCGCGCCACTGGCTCGGCGTCGGGCGGCGGCAAGAAACCCGGCTCGCGTGCCAGGGTATACGGGCCTGCCTGGAAGGTGGCGGGCTGGCGGTCGTGCCCACACAACAGAATGCGCTGCCCGCGGCGGCTGAGCAAAGCCGCCGCGACCAGCCCAGCCAGGTCCGGGCCGCAGACGACGACTTCGAAGTAGTTGGTGTCCACGGAAGGGCAACAGTCTACAGCCCGCAGCTCGCAGTCAACAGGAACTTGGCCAGTCCTGCCGCAAGCCTCGCCGCCGTGGCTTGGCCGTGCTGACGACGGCTCACGATCTTCTCCTTGTCCGACCCGCCCCATGCTGATGGTGTCCCGTTTCGCGGGCCCCGTCCCCGCCATCGCACCCTGCTCCGAATCCCAGGCAGTGCGCTGATGGTTGACAGATGGCCCGCCGCGGTCGAAATTGGGAGTCGTGTTCGAAAAACCTCCCATCGTCTGGTATAGGCGAAACAAGAAAGACGAACCCGCGTCGGAGAAGCGCAGCATTCCGGCGGGCGTTTTCACCAAGTGTCCCATGTGCCGCGAGGCGCTGCTTACCGCGGATGTGCACAAGAACCTGGATGTGTGCACGGCCTGCGGGCACCACTTTGCCATGGCCACCCGCGACCGTATCGCCTCGATCATGGACCAGGGCGGCCTGATCGAGCACGACGCGCATGTGGAAAGCATCGACCCGCTGGGCTTTCGCGACTCGAAGAAGTACAGCGATCGCCTGAAGTCCACGCGCAAGACATCCGGCGAGGTCGAGGCCCTGATTGCGGTTGCCGGTCGCATCGAGAACATCGCGGTCGAGGCTGGCTTTTTCGTGTTCGAATTCATGGGCGGATCCATGGGGTCGGTGGTGGGCGAGAAGATCGCGCGCTTGTTCGAGCGCGCCTTGGAACGCCGCGTGCCTGCCTTGATCTTTGCCTCTTCGGGTGGGGCGCGCATGCAGGAAGGGATCCTCTCGCTCATGCAGATGGCCAAGACCAGCGCTGCCATCGCGCGCTTGCGCGAGGCGCACGTGCCGATGCTGTCTATACTGTTGCACCCCACCACCGGCGGCGTGGCGGCCAGTTTCTCCATGCTGGGTGACTTGCACATCGCCGAGCCCAAGGCGCTGATTGGCTTTGCTGGCCCGCGCGTGATTCAGAACACCATCCACCAGAACCTGCCCCTCGGTTTCCAGCGCTCCGAGTTTCTGCTCACCCACGGATTCGTGGACATCATCGTGCCCCGCAAGGAGCTGAAAGCGACGATTGCCCTGTCCCTGCGTTGGCTGGGCACTCCCGCGGTGACCACGCGCAACTGACGGTGAAGATCGGGACAGTCGCTGGTGGTCGTAGACGTGGTCGTGGCCGTGGCCGATGGTGATGACTCCGGCCACCGCCACGCCTACGACCTCCGACGGCAATGCGGAGCCTCTCTATGAACACGGCGTACGGAAAGCTGCTGGCTCGCCTGCAATCGGTGCGCACGCTGGGGGTTTCTTTTGGCCTGGACCGCGTGCGGCTGGCACTGGAGCGCCTGGGCAGGCCGGAGCGTGGTTTTCGAGCTGTGCAAATCGCGGGCACCAATGGCAAGGGCTCGACCGCGGCCTTTCTCGAGTCGATCTTGCGCGTCGCTGGCCTGCGTACCGGGCTGTTCACCTCGCCGCATCTTTGCCGCTTTTCCGAGCGTATCCGCATCGATGGCCGCGAGGTCGCAGGCGAACGTCTGGGACAGCTTGACCAGGCCGTGGCAGGAACCGGCGTACCGCTGACCTACTTCGAGATCTCGGCGGTGCTGGCCTTCCTGGCCTTTGCCGAGGCCAAGGTCGACCTGGCGGTGCTGGAGACCGGCCTCGGCGGTCGACTGGATGCGACCACCGCTTCGTACCCATTGGCTTGCGCCATCACTAGCATCGCGCTTGACCACCAGGACCTGCTGGGCAACACCATGCACGAGATCGCACACGAAAAGGCATGTATCGCACGGCCCGGGGTGCCGCTTTTCCTCGGGCCGTTGCCAGTCGAGGCCATGGCTGAGGTGGAGCAGGTCGCGCGCGCGACAGGGGCGCCAGTACGCCGATTCGGCGTCGATTTCGCCGTGCCGGACTTCCCGCTGGCCCTGGCCGGGGCCCACCAAGCCTCGAACGCAGCCCTGGCCGTGGCCTTGGCCCGCGAGGTTGCGTCCAGCATGGGCCGCGTGTTGCACCCTGAAACCATCAAGCGTGGCTTGGTCGGGACACGCTGGCCAGGACGGCTGGAGCGCGTGACTGCCGACGTTTTACTCGATTGCGCCCACAATACCGAGGGGGCAGAGGCACTGGCTGTTGCGATGCCAAGCGCGTCCCACCGCGTTTTGCTGGTATCAATCGTGCAGGGCAAGAATGCGGCAGCCATGCTGGCCGCGCTCTGTCCGCACTTCGACTACGTGGTAGCCACGCGTTCGCCGAGTGAGCGTTCACTTTCGCCCGAAACCCTGGCCGCTCTGGTTCCGCGCGACCGAGGACGAAAGGTCGAGGCGGTGGCTGACCTTGGTTACGCACTCGCGCGCGCTCGCGAGCTGGTGGCACCAGATGGCCTAGTCGTGGTGGCAGGCTCGATTTTCCTGGTCGGCGCTGTGCGAGCCCGGCTACTCAATGAGCCGGTGGACGTGATCGCGGGCTCCGACCCGATGCCGTGAAGCCCGAAGGCAGTGCCGCACTGGTAACGAAGCACGATCGCGCGTAGGATTCCGGCCATGAAGACCCGATCAACGACAGCGTTCCTTTTCGTTTTGCTGTGCTTCGCGGGGTGCAAGAAGGGCGAAGCTCCCAAGCCGGCAGCCGTGCCGCCTTCGCCCGCATCGTCGGCACGGCGACCACCAGATTTTGTGGCGAAGCTTGAGGCGGCCCAGGCGGACGTGGATGCGGCAAGAGCGCTGCTGACCGAAGACAAGCTCTCGCGCTTCGCCACCTACCAGAAGGAGATGTTATCGGTCACCGGCGACGCCATGGGCGTCGGCATGCAGGCCTATGCGAAGGCGGGAACCGACCAGAAGAAGTTCCAGGGTGCCATGGCGGCTGACGACCGCAGTTCCAAGATCGAAGCCGCGACCAAGGCCGCGCTTGCCAAGAGCGGCCTGACCCAGGAGGAGATGATGAAACTCACCCGCGTGGCTACCTCCTACTACGCGCACGCCTACGCTATGCAGGACGCTGTTAGCAAGGTCGATGAATTGCGCAAGAAGATCGAAGAGGCCAAGGCCAAGGGCAAGCAGCCGAGCCCGGTCGACACGGCCATGGAGAAAGCATACTCCGGACAGGCAGCCAGGCTCGAGAAGGTTCGCGAGGATTTCGCAGGGCGATACGGGCAGCCGGCGCTTGCCGTGATACGCAAGCACGAACCGGAATTCTTCGCCATCAACAAGCAGATGATGGACTCGGCCTTGGGGGCCATGAAGAAGAAGCCGTAGCGGATCGTGTGCGTGATGGCGGCAGTGGGCGGTTCGATCTATCCTGGGAACAATGATGGGCATCGACGAGATCCGAGCCTGCGTGGCGCCGCTGTTTGTGGCCAAGGGGGCAACGCGCGCTGTGCTTTTCGGCTCAGTGGCGCGCGGCACGGACGACGGCCGCTCCGACATTGATCTGCTCGTCGTGGACAATGACGACCTCCGGTACTTCGCCCGGCTCGACAAGTACTACGACGAACTGGTGGACCTGCTTCACAGGCCGGTGGATCTTTTTGTCTACCGTGAGGCTGAGATCGAAGCCCTGCGCGACCGGCCCTTTGTCCGCCGCGTGCTCGCCGAGGGAAAGGTGATCTTTGAGTAAGGAGAAGCACGCGGATGAAGCGCTCCGCTGGCTTGCCCAGGCGCGCGCCGATCTGCGCGCCGCCGAGGGTTCCATGCGCGCGGCCAGCCACGAGTGGGCTTGTTTTCAGGCGCAGCAGGCAGCCGAGAAGGCGCTCAAGGCTCTCTGGCTTGGCAACGGCTTCGAGCCCTGGGGCCACTCCGTGCTGCGGCTCATCGACGACTACCCTGACGAATCCGTGCGCCTCGGCCCCCTGGCGGCGCTGCGTTCGGCGGCAAAGGCTCTCGACAAGCTGTACATCCCGACCCGCTACCCGAACGGTCTGCCTGACCTGTCGCCATTCGAGGTGTACACCGACCTCGAGGCCCACGCCGCTATCGCCGCGGCCCGCAGCGTGCTGGCGGCCTGCGAGTCACTTTGAAGCGTCGTTCGGCTCCGAGGTGTTGCCACATCACAGCCCCGCGTGTTTTGCCTGAATCGTCGCTGCTAACTTGTCGATGGCTTGCAGGTCCTGTTCCGTGGGCAATCCCTTGATCTCCACCGGGTCGAGGAACTCGACCTTTAGGTTGCCCAGCAGGCCTTTGAGCGTCTCCACCGTTTTGCCACCCCAACCCCACGAGCCGATGACAGTTGCGAAGCGCGCCTTGGGCCGCAGCATGTTGGCCACATAGGCCGCGGACGCGGCGGCCGGGTGCGGCCCGGCCAGCACGGTGGACGTGCCGATCACGACAGTGGCCGCGTCGACCAGGGCCATGGCCATGTGGCCAAGGTCCATGGTGGGCAGGTTGATGCGCGTGACGCCCACTCCTCGGTCGATCAAGCCATTCACCAGCCGGTCGACCATGATCTTGGTGCTACCGTGCATGGAGACATAGGCCACCAGGGCGTGATTCTTGGGCGGCTCCGCGATCCAGTCCTTGTGCGCGTCCAGGATGAACTGTGGCCGGCGATACACCGGGCCGTGGCTGGGCGCGATCATATCAACGCCCAAGGATTCGATCTTCTGGAGGTAGCCGGCCAGGCGCGCGCGAAACGGCATCATGATCTCGGCGTAGTAGCGCTTGGCGGCCGGGTACGCTTGCGCCTCGTCGTCGGCGAAAAGGTCGCTCCCGGCGCGGTGGGCGCCGAGAAAGTCGCAAGTGAACAGAATCTTGTCCTCGCGCAGATGGGTGAACATGGTTTCCGGCCAGTGCACCCAGGGCGCGAAGATGAACTGCAGCGTGCGTCCGCCCAAATCCAACGTGTCGCCATCGCTGATCAGGGTGACGGCCTCAGCCGGCAGGTGCACGTGCAACTTGAGCAGATCGGCGCACTTCTGGTTGGTGACCACTTTGGCCTCGGGAAAGCGCGCCAACACCGCTGGCAGGCTGCCGGAATGGTCTTGCTCGGCGTGCTGCGCGACCACGTAGTCGAGCTTGCTCACGCCCGCGGCGGCCAGATTCGCCAGCAGCTCGTCACAGAACGCGCGATCCACAGTGTCGAGCAGAGCCACCTTGTCGTGGCCTTTGACCACATAGGCGTTGTAACTGGTGCCGTCAGGCAGGGGAATGAGATCATCGAAGAGCGGCCTGTCCCAGTCGAGGACGCCCACCGCATGAATGCCCGGCTTCAAGCTTCGCGCTGCCATAATAGTTGCTCCTGTTCGCGCTAGGCGGGACAAAACTCGTCCTTGCCCAAGCCGCAAGTTGGACAGACCCAATCCTCGGGCAGATCTTCGAATGGCGTCCCAGGCTTGATGCCGCTGTCCGGATCACCGACGGCTGGATCGTACTCGTAGCCGCAGGCGTTGCATACGTACTTGCGCGTCTTGTTGTCAGTCATGGCCGCCAAGGACTAGCGTTTCTTGCATCAGGTTTCAACGTCTTCGCGTTGACAGATTGACAGAGTGGCAGGGCAGGGCAAGGATTGCCGTTCGTGAGGACCTTGCGATGAAGTACGTGGCTCTTCTTATGGCCTTTCTCGTCGGCGGTTGCGCCGGCTGCTTGAAGAAATCGGAGCCGCGGCCCGCTGTCCGCGAGCCTGCGTCGCAGAAGGCCGTGGCCCCAGCGCCCACGCCCACCGCGGACGCAACCCGCCGCATCCGGAGGGCCCAGATGGCCGGCTCCTGGTACCCGGACAACAAAGACCAGTTGGCGGCCGAGGTCGACGGGCTCTTCGCCGAGGCAAAGCCGCCCAAGATCGACGGCAAGGTCATCGCTCTCATCTCCCCGCACGCGGGCTATCGCTTCTCGGGCAAGGCCGCGGCGGCGAACTACCTGCTTCTGCGCGGTCAGGACGTCCGCCGCGTGATCATCTTGGCCATCTCGCACCACTATCCCTTTCGCGGCGCCTCGATTCCTGACGTGACCGATTTTGAGACACCGCTTGGCCTGGTTCCGGTGGATGGCAAGGCGGTGGCGCGGTTGCGGCGTTGCCCAGTGGTCAGCAGCGTGATGCGAGCCGAAAACGATGAGCATTCGTTGGAAATCCAGCTTCCGCTGCTCCAGCGCGTCCTGCCCAAGTTCAGTTTGGTTCCCATCCTGGTGGGCCACATGACCGACGACGACTATGTGGATCTGGCCGCGGCCTTGGCCGAAGTGGTTGACAGCCACACCGTGGTGGTGGCTTCCAGCGACTTCACCCACCGAGGGGTGAACTACGGCTACGAAGTACCCGACGGCCCCGGCGATCTGCAGGCCCGCCTGGCGCGGCTCGATCAAGGGTCCATCGATCAGATCACCAAGCTGAGTCGGTCGGGACTGCTGGCATACGCGGACAAGACCGGCACCACGATCTGCGGGCTGCACCCCATCGCCCTGTTGCTGGAACTGCTGGGCCGTTTTCCGGGCAGCAAGCCTCACCTCGTCAGCCACTACACCTCTGGCGACGTTACTTCCGACTGGTCGAGTAGCGTGACATATATAGGTATGGCATTTACGGGCAAGTGGCGCGAGGAGTCGAAGCTGGACGAGGCGCGTGCCGCGGGCGAGAGCACGTTCCCGCTCAGCGACGACGAGAAGCGAACCCTGCTGCGCCTGGCGCGTCTGTCGCTTGAAGCGTCGGTGCGCAAGGGGCGCTTCGATCCCGACGGCATTTTGTCGATTCCCACGACGCCGTCGCTGGAGCGCAAGGCTGGCGCCTTTGTCACCTTGAAGTGCAAGAGCGGATCGGACGGCACATGCACGGGAAAGGGCGATGAGCTGCGCGGCTGCATCGGTACCTTGGAGCCTTCCTCCTCGGTGTACGAGGTAGTCTCCCGTCGCGCGGCCAGCGCCGCCCTGGAGGACACGCGCTTTCCCCACACGGTCACCGTCGAGGAATTGCCTTTCATCACGGTCGAAGTTTCCGTGCTCACCCCGCCCCAGCCAGTGAAGAGCGCGGACGAGATAGTGATCGGTCGCCACGGCATCATTTTGTCAGTGGGATGGAACCGCGCCACGTTCTTGCCCCAGGTGGCACCTGAGCAGGGCTGGGATCGCGAAACCACCCTGCGCCATCTGGCGCAGAAGGCCGGGCTGCCCCCCGACGCTTGGAAGAAGGCCGAGTATCAAGTCTACGAGGCGATCGTCTTTTCGGAAGGGGAATTCAAGTAGACGGAAGCGATTTCTCCCCCGGCGCTTGTTGAATGCGCGGGCTATAATCTCGCCGTGTCCGGGAAACGAATCGACGCCGACCGTCGACAATTCTTGCTCACCGTGGGCTCTTTGGCGGCGGTTGCTACCGGGTGTAGCTCATCCTGCGGCAGCACCCGGTCGGCGGGGAATTCGGCTAGCGGCGCCGCTGCCAATGCGACTGTCCCGAATCAAGCAAAGCAGCCGTCAAGACCGCGCGTGGTGGTGGTGCGATCCAAACAGGCCTTGTCCCATGGCTATGACGCCGACCGCGGCGCTCTGCGTGCCATGTTGGGCGCAGGTCTTGCGGCACTAGCGGGCACAGGGGACGGGGTGGCTGGCTTGCGCCGTTACTTTCGGCCAGGCCAGACCGTGGGTTTCAAGGTCAATGGGCTGGCCGGTCGCAATGCGGCCACGCATTTTGAATTGGTCGACGAATTGTCGGCTTTGTTGCAGCAAATGGACATTGGCGGCCATCAGCAAGTGGTTTTTGATCGTTTCGCATCTGACTTGACCGCGTCGGGCTTTACCCTGAACGAGCGGGGCGACAGCTACCGATGCACAGGCAACGATGCGCTTGGCTACGAAGAAGAGCCGACCGTCATGCCGTCGACCGCCTCTCGGCTGGCGCGCGTACTGACCGAACGCGTGGACGCGGTCCTCAATTTGCCTGTGCTCAAACAACATATGTTGTCAGGCATGTCAGGCGCGCTGAAGAACCAATTTGGCTGCATTCACAATCCCAACAAGATGCATTTGGACAAGTGCGACCCCTATATTTCCGAAGTCAACGCCTTGCCCGCGATCCGACAGAAGCAGCGTCTGATCGTGATGGACGCGCTTCGCCCGGTGGTTGACAATGGCCCTAGTTACCAGCCAGGCATGGCCGAAGTGGCCAATGCCTTGTTGTTTGCCGTCGATCCTGTGGCAGTGGATGTCGTGGGATTGGAACTGCTGGAGGACCTGCGCCGCAAGCGCGACCTGCCGTCACTCGACAAGGTCGATCTGGCCCCCACACATATTCAGACCAGCGCCAAGATGGGCCTGGGCGTGGGCAATCGCGCGGCGATCGACGTGGTCTCGATCGAGGTGTGAGCATGAAAGGCTTCACCCGCCGCGATTTTGTCCGAGGCTGCGCCGGTTCGGGGTGCGCTTTGGCTCTAGGCGGGTCGCTGGGCAGCCTGGCGCTTCTCCCGTCCCGGCAGGCGCGCGCGGGTGAGGCGCCGCGGCCGCACCCGGCCCGCTTCTGGAAGAAGCTGCCCAACAAGCGCGTGCAATGCCAGCTCTGCCCCAAGCAGTGCCTGGTCGAGGACCGCGAGCGCGGCTTCTGCGGCGTGCGCGAAAACCGCGGCGGCGAGTATTTCACCCTGGTCTGGGGCCAGCCTTGTGCCGTGCACATTGACCCGATTGAGAAGAAGCCACTCTTTCATTTCCTGCCTGGCAGTCGCGCCTATTCGCTTGCCACCGCGGGTTGCAATTTGGAATGCAAGTGTTGCCAGAACTGGGACATTTCCCAGTCGCGCCCCGAGGAGGTGGACTGGCACTGGATGCCGCCCGAGGATGTCGCGCGCCGGGCGCAGGAGGAAGGCGCCTGCGTGACCTTCACCTATTCCGAACCCATCGTCTTTCTCGAATACTGCATCGACACTGCGGTGGCCGCCCACAAACTGGGCGTGCGCACCACCATGATCACCGGCGGCTCGGGCGAAGTGGAACCGATGAAGGAGGCGTGCAAGGTGCTCGACGCGGTGAAGATCGATCTCAAGGGCTTCACCGAGGACTACTACCGCAAGCTGTGCAAAGGGAAGCTGGCGCCGGTGTTGAAGACCATCGAAACCGTGCACGAAAGCGGGGTGTGGCTGGAGCTGGTGCACCTGTGCATTCCGGGAGCCAACGACAGTGAGCCCGAGATCCGCGACATGTGCCGCTGGGTGAAGACCCATCTGGGCCCAGACGTGCCGCTGCACTTCACACGCTTCTCGCCACAGTACCAAATGAAGAACGTGCCACCCACGCCCTTCGAGACGCTGATTCGCTGTCGCGATATCGCGCTCGGCGAGGGATTGCACTACGTCTACACCGGCAACGTGCCCGGCATCGAGGGTGAGCACACCTATTGCCCGCGCTGCCACAAGGTGGTGGTGGCTCGCCACGGCTTTCACGTGGAATCGGTCGATTTGAAGAATGGGCACTGCGCATTTTGTGGCCAGGCGATTCCCGGCATCTGGAGTTGATGGCTTGGTTTGGCGCTGGCTGTACGTGGCCGTGGTGCTTGCGGCTGGCAGCGCCTGTCGCCCGAGCGGTCGCGGCGCGCATCGCTTTCCCGCCAAGGTTGACTCCGCGGCCCTGCACGTGCGCTATGGCGACGCGCTCTACTCGCAGGACGACGAGGAGACGCTGATTCGCGCGNNGGTGAAGAACAGCACGACCTACTATCTGGAAAAGCACCTGGGCTGGCACGGGATCGCCGCGGATGCTCTGACCGAGTACGCCGCCGACTATGCACGCCTGCGGCCCGCCACGCGCTTCTTCTCCTATTTCGTCGGCGACAAGAGCGACGACAAGCGTGACTTCTACGTCAGTCCGGAGAGAGACTTTTCCTCGGGAACGGGCGACGATCCACGCGGCGGGACCTACCAGAAGCGGCAGGTTTCCACCATCACACTCGATGATTTGCTGGGGCGCGAAGGCGTCGCGCACGTCGACTTTCTCTCTCTGGACATCGAGGGCGCCGAGCCAGCCGCGCTGGCGGGGTTCTCGATTGGTCGATTCCAGCCTGCCCTGGCCTGCGTCGAAATCCACTCGGCCGAACATGGCCGCACCATCAGTGAGTACTTCACCCTGCACGGCTATCGCGAGATCACCGCCTATCGCGCGATGGATCCAATCAATCGATACTTTGCACCCGCACCATAGGATCCCTGCCATGTCGAGCATCACCTTCGTCTGTGCCACGCTCGCCGACATTCCGCTCCTGCAAACGCTGGCGCGCGCGATCTGGCGTGCCCATTTCCCGGGCATCATTTCCGTCGAGCAGATCGAGTACATGCTCGACCGGATGTACGCGACGGAGGTGATCACCAAGGAGATACACGCCGGAACCTGCTGGGAGCTGATCC
>PMJE01000593.1:0-3363 GCA_003157315.1 Myxococcales bacterium
CCTGGATGAGGTCGAGAAACTGCAAGCCCCGGTTGGTGTACTTCTTGGCAATCGACACCACCAGGCGCAGGTTGGCCTCGACCAATTCTGCCTTGGCCTGCTCGGCTTGGTGCTCGCCATCCTGGATCTCCCGCACGGTGACCCGCAGGCCGTCCTCGGTCATCGCCGCCTCTTCCTCCACCTTCTTGACCTTCTTCTTGGCGTTGTCGATGACCTTGGCCAGATCCTCGATCTCCTCGGGCCGCAGCCCGAGCTTCTTGGCCACCGCGCGCTGGCGCAAAGATGATGATCGGATCTCGCGCAGGGTCCGGCGGAACTCACGTTGTGGCATGCCGGCACGCTGTTCGCACTCGCCGATCTCGCGATGAGCCGCTTCGATGCGGGATACCAGGCCCTTGAGCCGGGCCACAATGCGATCGATCTGCTTCTTGTTGAGCCGCATTTCCTGCAGGGCTTCGAAAAGCTCCTGCTTGATACCCCCCACCACCGTCCGCTGTTTGCGGCGCGCCGATTCTGACACACCTCGGGTGCTGCCCTTTTCTTCAGCCTTCTCCAGATCTTTGTGCAGACGGCGCACCTTCTCGATGATCTTGCACACCCTTTCCACGTGCCAGGCTTCATCGAACTCGGCATCGTCCTCGTCCGCGTCCTTGACAACTTCCTTGACCCGGATCTTCAGCTTGCGCAGCTTGTCGCCGAGATCGAGGATCTCCTCGATGGCGACGCTGGAGTTGAGCACAACCTGCAACACGCGACGCTCGCCATCCTCGATCCGCTTGGCAATCTCCACCTCACCCTCGCGGGTGAGCAGGGATACCGACCCCATCTTGCGCAGATACATCCGCACCGGATCATTGGTCTTGGAGTAGCCGTCGTCCTCTTCCTCCTCCTCAGGCTCGGCTGACCGCACCGGCTCGGGGGTGGCGCGTCCCTCCTCAGCCTCCGCTCCGCCCGCCTTGTCGGCTACCCTCACCTGTGAGGCCGAGTCCACGATCTCGATGCCCTCTCCACCCAGAGTCGAAAGCCAATCGTCGATCTGGTCGGAGGAGACGATGCTCTCGGGCATGTGATCATTTACTTCGTCGTAGGTGAGGAACCCCTTGGCCCTGCCGATGGTGATGAGCTCGCGCTTCTTGCGCTCGCTCTCCTTGCTCGACATCGGCGGCTTGGCCACTGGCTTGCTGACCGATTCCAGCTCATCCTCGTCTTGGGTTCCTTCGCTCAGTTGTTCTTCTGCATCTTCGATCATGTCGTTGAGCCCCTAGTTCGCTAAACCCAGCTTGCTGCGAATCAAATCCATCTCACGCATCGAGATGGAGCGTGCTTCTGCTTCATCCCCCCGCGCCAGCGCCTCCCGGTGCTGGCGCTCGGCCAGCACGATTTCGACCTCCGTCCTCGACCGTCCCAGACGGCTCACCACGGCCCGCAACGCCTCTTCCGCTGTTTCAACTTTTTCCCAAGCGCCGTCCATCATCGCCGCCCCAACCGCTGCCCGAATCTCAGCCGGGCAGGCGTCCAGCCACGCCGGCACATCCGCCCTCTGGCCGGCCTGCAGGGCCTGCAAGGCCATGCGGTACACTTGCCGCATCCCCGGATCGACCAGCAAGTCGAGGACGCGCCCTGCCTGNNGTGGATGCCAGCTCAGGGTGGCTAACCAGCAGGGCGAACACAGCCAGCTCATCGCGGGGCGGATCGCGCTGCACCTCCGCTTGGGCGGTTGGAGGGTCGCCCGCAGATGCCGGCGGCGAGGCCGGCGCCAGACGTCGCTCGACCGCCGTGTCGCGCACCATGCGCATCACCTGCGACACTGGAACACGCAACTTGGCGGCCAGCTCTCGCATGTAGAGATCCCGCACCAGCTGATTCTTCACTTTGGCCAAGACTTCCACCACCCGCCGCGCGGTGTCGGCCTTGCCCGGAATGGTGGCGTCATCGGCCGCCTGCTGGATGAGGTGGTCGAGCATGGGTCGCGCTCTTTCCACCAAAGCGCGAAAAGCCTCGGCACCCTGCGCACGCACAAAGTCGTCGGGGTCAACCCCGGCCGGCATCTGCGCCACGCGCCCATCAGCGTCGGCTTCGGCGAAAAACAGTCCTGCTTCCACCGCGATGGGGATGGCCTTTTCTGCCGCCCGCGCGCCCGCCGCGTCGCCGTCGAACACCACGACAATGCGCTTGGCAGCGCGGCTGAGCAGTTTCACTTGCTCACTGGTCAGGGCAGTGCCCATGGGGGCAACCGCTTCCTGCACACCAGCCTCGTGTAGGCTGAGCACGTCGAAATTGCCCTCCACCACGATGGCGGTGCCGCTGCGGCGAATGGCTTCCAGCGCCACGTGCAGGCCGTACAGGTTCTCTTTCTTGTGAAAGAGTGGCGAGTCAGGCGAGTTGACGTACTTGCGTTCCTTGGCCTCCGGGTCAAGCAAGCGCGACGAGAATCCGATGGGACGCTTCTGCCGGTCAAGCACAGGCAGCATCACGCGATCGCGAAAGAAATCGTAGCGCCCCCGCTCGTTGGCGCCCACCAACCCCAACTGCTCCGCAACGCTGCTCGGAATGTGCAGCGATGCCAGATGCTTCTGTAGCGCGTCCCACGCCGGCAGCGCATAGCCCAGGCGAAAACTGGCCCGCAAGCCCGAAGAAACCCCCCGCTTGTCCAGGTAAGCTCGCGCCGCGCCGCCCACCGGAGCCGCGAGCTGGGCCTCAAAGAAACTGGTGGCGGCATCCATCACTCGCAGCATGCGCTCGCGCTCAGATTCGGCCTCGGCGGCTGCCTGTCGTTCTGCGGGAGACTGCTTGACCTCAGGTAGGTCCACGCCTGCTTGGCTAGCCAAATCGCGCAGTACCTCCATGAATGATCGCTGCTCGATCTTTACCAGGAACGAGAACACGTCGCCTTTCTCGCCACAGCCAAAACAGTGAAAGTATTGCCGCTGCTCGTGCACGTTGAACGAAGGGGTTTTCTCCGCATGGAAAGGACAAAGCCCTTTCCAGCTTCCGGTGCCGGCCCGTTTTAGCTCCACATACCGTCTGACAATGTCCACGATGTTCGTACGATCGCGGACATCGTCAATTTTTTCGCGTGGCAGCAGAGGCAAATCGAAACCCGCGCCCCAGAAAGAGCGGCAGGACGTATTAGCTCGCGTCTCGTCCTAGTCAAGAAGAGATGGGGCAGGAAAAGTGATTTGCTTGATTCACCCATTATATCAACGGGTTACGCCGGCTGCGCAGCGACGGCTGACTGACTAGGCCAATCGCCTCACACCCTTTGGCCGCGACCACAGGGCTGCGCTGTGCAACTACTGACCGGCGTCGTTCTGCAGGATTTGCTCATCCTGGCGCTGGATGATGATGAATTCCACGCGGCGG
>PMJE01000593.1:3378-11073 GCA_003157315.1 Myxococcales bacterium
GCCGCGCTCGTCGGCGTGGCCCTGAACTTCGATGAGTTTGATTTCCGGGTGGCCCTTAATGGTTCCGGCGATCTGGTCGAGCAGCGGGAAGGATCGCGGCAGGATCTCGTCCTTGTCGGTTTCGAAGTAAATCTTGTCCATGATCTCCAGCTTGCCCCGTTGCACCACCACCAAGCCCTTGTCCGGGCAGCCGTCCTCGTCCTCAAAGCCGTTGTAGGTTTCCGGCTCATTCGGGCACTTGTCCAGCTTGTCANNCAGCCGTCCTCATCCTCGAAGCCATCGAAGTCCTCGGGGTCGTTGGG
Source organism: Myxococcales bacterium (assembly GCA_003157315.1). Next base: position 3,681 of record PMJE01000593.1, read on the forward strand.
ACACAGGTCGACTTTGTCCGGGATGCCGTCCTTGTCGTTGTCCGGGTCGGGGCAACCGTCTTCGTCTTCGAACCCGTCGAAGTCCTCGGGTTCATCGGGGCACTTGTCAACGTCGTCGGGGATGCCATCGCCGTCGCGGTCCCTGACCACGCCGTCCGGGCAACCATCTTCGTCCTTGTAGCCGTTGTAGNNGGGGCAGCTATCCAGCTCATCCGGAATGCCGTCCTTGTCGTTATCCGGATCCGGGCAACCGTCCTCATCCTCGAAGCCGTCGTAGTCCTCTGGATCGTCGGGGCACTTGTCGACATCGTCCTTGATGCCGTCGCCGTCCCGATCGCCGATGCCAGGCTCGAAGATGAAGCCCACGAACAAGCGGCCCTTGGCCGCCCCATAAGAGCTGGGCATAATCTGGTAACCACCGCCCGCCTCGAAAAACGAGTTGGTAGCCAGATACAGCTTGATGCCCGCGATGGCCTCGCCGCCCGGCTTCATCGACGAGCCGTCGCTGCCATCTACTAGGTTGAGCTTCTTCGAGTTGAGTCCCCAGAAGCCGTAGACCTCGCCCACCAGATCGAAGCGGAACGGCACCAGGCCCCAGGCCACGCCCAGACCACCCAAGAGTTCGTTGCCCACCTTGATCCCCTGTTCGTTGTTGGGCTGTGTGTTGCCCGTAGTGGGCCGATAGAAGTAGTCGGAGGTATCTCTGAAGGTGGACGCTCCCTTGGTACGAATTCTGGCACCCACGTTGATCGCAGTTCGCAGCACTCCGTAGCGGCCCCAGTTGGCGTCCACCACTGCCGAAGGCTCGAAGATGAACTGGCCCTCGCCCATGAAGTGGCTTTTGTCGCCCGTGGGCAAGACCAAGCCGGGTATCAGACTGACCCCGATCTTCTTTCGGCTGGGATTGATGAAGCGAATCTTGGGTTGAATGACCAGATCCCCGATCCCTTGCGAATCCATCTGATTGGGCGTGTCTCCGTTGATCACGCCGGGGTTTTGCGTGGGGGTGCCTTCGCCGGTGAGCACGACGATTGGCAATTGCAGGCCGAGCTGCAGGCCCAGGTGGTCTCCCTGCAAGAGACCGACGGCCGCCTGTAAGGTGGTCGTGATCAGATTGTTGACGGTGATGACCGAACTGGTCGTGGTATTGGGAATCACCCCCTGAAACTGCAGAGGCTTCCACGCGATGGTGGTGATCAATCCGAAGGAAAAATCGAGCGGCGCCAGAACCTGAGCGCCGTTCAGGGTGAAGTATCCCTTCGAGTCGGCCGCTGGCCGGAACAACTGGAGATCGATCGGAGCATTCTTGAGCCCAGGTGTGGGCTGCGCCTGAGCCGGCGTCGCCGAGGCGAGGCTGAGCAAAGCCGTCGTGAGTGCGAGACCGAACATGTGCTTGCGAAAATCCATGCGTTTCTCCGTCGGGTACGAAGCGGGTGGGTCCTGCTGCCAACACAACGAGCGTTCGCGGGGCACCGGCACCTATATATCAGTGGGCGGATCTCTGGTAAAGGGGCGCGATTCAACCGTGAACGCTGCCCTGGCCTCCCAGGGCGATTCGACCACTGCCACGGCCGGCGTCGCGCGGAACGCCAAGAATCACGGCTGGTTACGCCGATGGGGATGGTTGGCGGGTTGGCCCCCGGCGCACGCCCAGAACGGCACTCTGAAAGGGCTAGGAGAGAATTCCGGTAAGTTGGCGGACGATCCCGGCTCGAATACTGCCTCCCAACGGCCCCAGCAGAAAACCCAGGTCAAGCGCGACGCGAACCTGGGTGTCCTCCACCTCCAGAGCGGCCTTCAGCCCCTTGCGTGTGACGATCAGCCGGGTTTCACCATCCCAAAGACAGGTTGCGTTATACTCCCGCTCCAAGCGGGAGGTTGCGCCCATGATGCGGGTCCGGGCCTCATCGCGCGACAGGCGATGGGGAATGTCGACATTCACTCTCGGCATGCGCTTGTACTGTAGCACGGAGTCATCCGAACAGAAGCATCAGGGGCGCAGGCGCTCGGAGAGCGCCGCCGGGAACTCCCGGATGTCGCCCTGCTTGTCTACACAGGCGTGCACGGTGTGGCCGGTGGCCAGCAGGTCATTGCCGCGCAACACCCTGTATTCAAAGCGCAGGGACGCGCGCCCCAACTCGGCCAGCGTGGTCTCGACGACCAAGATGTCGTCATAGACGGCAGGCCGCTTGTAGTTGACCTTGGCCTCGACGACCGGCAGGTAGATGCTGTGCGTGCTCTCCACATCGCGCCAGCGCGCGCCCTTCTCGCGCAGAAAGTCATTGCGGGCCGCCTCGAAAAAGCGCAGGTAGTTACCATAATACACGACGCCCATCTGATCGGTGTCGCCGTAGATCACGCGAATTTCAGTCTTGGCCATTTGCCCTCCTGGGTAGGCGGAATATAGACTACCGGTCATGCCTCTCGTCTTCGAAGAAATCCACACGGCCCCCGACAAGAAACACGTCAATCAGGAGTGGTTCATCCTGGCCAACACAGGTGCCGCGCCGGTTAGCACGGCCGGCCTGCAGGTCATCGTGAGCATGCCGGGCAAGCGCGGTTCAGTCATGGGTCAGATCGACCCGGGCTTCCTTCTGCAGCCAGGCGAGAAAATACTCATCGTGAGCGGCGTTCCCGGGAAGGTTTCCCAAGGCGATCCTCCGGTGCGGGAGGGAATGCGCACCTACCATCTGTTTCAGCGTGAGGGCCTCCTGCGTGGCAGCGGGACAACCCTGCGCTTCGCCATGAACCAGGTGGACATCGCCCGTGTCACTTTTGACCGCGAGGCGCCCAACGGGGTAGCCGTGGCCAAGTGACGCCGCGGCTTCTTGCCGCCGCGGATCGAAGCTAGCTATTTCTCACAGAGACACAGAGGCCGCAGAGGCGGAGGAGAAAGGGATGGGTTTGATACAGCGCAGTCCAAATCCTTTCTTCTCATCCGATCTCTGTGCCCTCTGTGCCTCTGTGTGAACTCGGTGGCCAGCACCAAAGTGGATCGCGTTCCGCGAGATCCTGGCTAGATCTCCATTATCTCTTTGTCTTTTTTCGCGACTAAGTCATCCACCTTGGTCACCGCCGCGTCGGTGGCCTCCTGCACCTTCTTCAAGCCCGCTTTCTCCTCGTCCTCGGTGATGTCCTTGTCCTTGAGGAATTCCTTCAGCATCTCATTGGCGTCGCGGCGAGCGTTGCGCAGGGCCACCTTGGACTCCTCGGCCGTCTTCTTGACCATCTTGACCAGGTCGCGGCGGCGTTCCTCGGTGAGCGGTGGCATGGGCAAGCGGATAATCTCGCCATCGGAAGAGGGGTTGAGTCCGAGCTGGGAAGAACGGATGAGCTTCTCGATCTCGGGTATGAGCGACTTCTCCCAGGGCTTGATGGTAATCAAGCGCGGGTCGGGCGCGTTCACCGACGCCACCTGGTGCAGCGGCGTAGGCGTTCCGTAGTAGTCGACCCGCAGCCCATCGAGGATGGCCACATTGGCCCGCCCGGTGCGCACCTTGCCCAGATCCTTCTTGAGTGCGTCGATCCCCTTGTCCAAGTTCGCCTGCAGATCCTTGAGAACGTCACTTACCATGGGAACGCTCCTCCTCTGCCACCGGCGGACTGCCGGTGTAGTTGGTGCGCGGTTCGCGCCGGTCCTCGACCACGAGGGTGCCGAGCGGCTCCCCGAGCACGACCCGCCGGACGTTGCCCGGCTTGGTCATGTTGAAAACCAAAATGGGCAGCTTGTTATCATGGCACAGCGAGATGGCCGTAGAATCCATGACTGCCAGATTCCGATTGAGTACATCCAGATAGGACAGGCGCCGGAAAAGGCGCGCATCCGGGAATTTCTGCGGATCCTTGTCGTACACGCCATCAACCCGGGTGGCCTTCATCACGATGTCAGCCCCGATCTCCATGGCACGCAAGGAAGCCGCGGTGTCCGTGGTAAAAAATGGGTTGCCCGTGCCCGCACCGAAAATCACCAGACGGCCCTTCTCCAGGTGCCGGATGGCGCGCCGGCGAATGTACGGCTCAGCCACCTTCTGCACTTCCAAGGCCGAGAGCACCCTTGTCTTGGCTCCGCGCGATTCCAGGGCGTCTTGCAGGGCCAAAGCATTGATGAGCGTGGCGAGCATGCCCATGTAGTCGGCGCTGGCCCGGTCCATGCCCGCCGTGCCGGCCGCCACACCGCGGAAGATGTTCCCGCCACCGATGACCAAAGCCAGCTCGACGCCCAGACTGTGCACGTCAATGAGCTCGTCGGCGATCTGGGCCAACACCGCGGGATCGATGCCCGCGCCCTTGGCGCCCATCAGCGCTTCGCCCGACAGTTTGAGCAGGATACGCCGGTACTTGACCCCGGGGGCCAGAGGCGGGCGCGCCGCACGCGCCGGGGCCTGGTCCGCTGGCAATACTGCCGCCGCCCGCACGATGTCAGAAGGCAGATCCGCAGAGTCAGCTCGCTTGACCCCAGCCCTGCGTTTTCCCTTTCCGGAGTCCACGTCCGCCCTGCTCTGCTAGGCCTGGCCGGCCTGGCGCTTCACCTCTTCGACGAAATCGTCGGTGCGCTTGGCCAGACCCTCGCCTACCTCGTAGCGCATGAAGCGCCGGATCTTGATGTTTTCGCCGATCTTCCCAATCAGGTCGGTGAGCAGGCCGCGGATATCCTTTTTGCCCTCGCTGTCCCGCATCCAAATCTGATCGAGAAGGCAAACCTCTTTGAACCACTTGCCCATCTGGCCCTCGACGATCTTCTGCAGCACCGGCTCGGGCTTGTTCTGCTGGCGCGCCAGCTCCAGGCGAATGGAACGCTCTTGCTCGATGACCGCCGCCGGAATTTCATCCTGCGACACATACTGCGGGCTCATGGCCGCCACCTGCATGGCGACCTCGCGCGCAAAGGCCTGGAAATCGGCATTGCGTGACACGAAGTCGGTCTCGCAGTTCACCTCGACCAAGACGCCGATGCGCGATCCATGCGTGTAGCCCGCTACTACGCCCTCGGCCGCAATACGCGTGGCCTTCTTGGCAGCCTGGGCGACGCCCTTCTTGCGCAAGTACTCGACCGCCTTCTCCATGTCGCCACCGCACTCCTGCAGGGCCTTCTTGCAATCGGACATGCCGGCCTGGGTGCGCTCGCGCAGGTCCTTGATCATTTGGGTAGAAATCTCGCTCATCTCAATTGTCTCCTGCTACCTTCAAAAACCGGGACTTACTTCTCGCCTTCGTCCCCGGGGGACGCGGCTGCTTCTGGCTCGGGCATGTCGCCTCGCCGGCGTGACACGACCTCGACCCGGGGGCCTTCGCCGCCGGACGACACCCGGATGGTCTGCACCTCTCCCTCGCCCTCTCCCTGAGCGTGCGCGGCGGTGGCCCGCTCACGCGCCAGCTTCTGGCCGAGAATGCAGGCATCAGCCACCTTGGTGGCGAACAGGCGGATGGCCCGAATGGCGTCGTCGTTGCCAGGAATAGCGTACTCGATCAGGTCAGGGTCGCAGTTGGTGTCCACCATGGCCACGATGGGGATCTCCAGCTTGCGCGCCTCGCTCACCGCGATGTGCTCCTTGACCACGTCGACGATGAACACCGCACCGGGCAGCTCACCCATAGCCTTGATGCCACCCAGCGCCTTTTCCAACTTCTCCTGCTCGCGCGTGATGTTGATGACCTCTTTCTTGGTCAGGCGCTCGAAGGTCCCGTCGGTTCCCATCTTCTCGATGGCCTGCAAGCGCTCGATGGAGGCCTTGACAGTGTGGAAGTTGGTCAGCGTGCCACCCAGCCAGCGGTTGGTAACGTAGAACTGGCCAGAGCGCTGCGCTTCATCGCGAACCACATCCTGCGCTTGCTTCTTGGTACCCACAAACAGCACCGGCTTGCCGTCCCCGACGGTCTTGACCAGAAAGTCGAAGGCGCGCCGAAAGGCTTTCACCGAGTACTGCAGGTCGATGATGTGGATGCCGTTGCGGGCGCCGAAGATGAAAGGCTTCATCTTGGGGTTCCAGCGCTTGGTCTGGTGGCCGAAGTGAACTCCTGCCTCCATCATGTCGCGCATACTCAGCGGCGTGTCGATGGCCGCCATCGGGTTCTGCGTCTCGGGAACTGATGGCGGGGCCGCAGGCGCGGCCGCCTGGCCGGTGTCGATCGTGTCCATGTTTTCCTTTCGCGTTGTTGTCCGCCGCCAACGTCATCGAAGGCCGAAGACCGCCCGGACGTCTCCGTCCGGGTCGGCACGCGCGGCCCACTCGGTCAGCGTGTGGTGTTGAAAGCGCCAAGTTCTTACCACATTCCCAACACCTGTGTGACAAATGATGCGATTTTCTTGGGATCGCGGTTCGGCCCGCCGCTTGCTAGTCACGCGATCGCGTCTTGCTGCGGGGTCTGCATCGTGCACGCCCCGCGACAAGCGCTGCGCCCCACGCGGGCTCAGCACAGCAAAGGAGAATCATTCGCATGCCACTTACCAAGTCCGGCCCCATGGTCGAGATCAAACCCGCTACCGGCAAGTTGGGCATCATGCTACCCGGCATGGGTGCCGTTGCCACGACCTTCATGGCGGGCGTCGAGGCCATTCGCCGCGGTGTCTCCAAGCCCATCGGCTCCCTCACGCAGATGGGAACCGTACGCCTGGGAAAGCGGACCGACAACCGATCGCCGCTTATCAAGGAACTGGTCCCGCTCGCGCGTCTTGAAGACGTGGTTTTCGGCGGTTGGGATCTCTTCCCGGACGATGCCTATCAAGCAGCCAGCAAGGCTGGCGTCCTCTCCAAAGAGCACCTGGCCCAGTTCAAGGATTTCCTTTCTGGCATTCGCCCCATGACCGCTGTGTTCGAGCAGAACTTCGTCAAGCGGCTGACTGCCACGCACTTCAAGAAGGGCAAGTCCAAGATGGACCTGGCCGAGCAGGTGATGGCCGACATCAACGACTTCCGCAAGCGCGAGAAGCTCGACCGCACCGTGATGGTGTGGTGTGGCTCCACCGAGGCCTACCGCCAGCCGGCAGCGGTACACGCGACGCTGGAAACCTTCGAGAAGGGACTTGCGGCCAGCGATCCCGAGATCGCGCCGTCGCAGATCTACGCATACGCAGCCCTGAAGTGCGGCGTGCCCTATGCCAACGGTGCGCCCAACCTGACCGTGGACACGCCTGCCCTGCTGGAACTGGCAAAGAAGAACAGCGTGCCCGTCGCCGGCAAGGACTTCAAGACTGGCCAGACCCTCATGAAGACCGTGCTGGCCCCGGCCTTCAAGGCGCGCCTGCTGGGCATCTCCGGCTGGTTTTCCACCAACATTCTGGGCAATCGCGACGGCGAGGTGCTGGACGATCCGCAATCCTTCAAAACCAAGGAAGAGTCAAAGCTTGGCTCGCTGGAATACATCCTGCAGCCTGAGCTTTATCCCGACCTCTACA
>PMJE01000398.1:0-3401 GCA_003157315.1 Myxococcales bacterium
GGTGGCGGGAGTGGCAAGGGTCACCTGCGAGGTGGTGGCGGTGTCAACCTGGTTCGTGAGCGAGCCGGCCGGCGCCGATGTCGACCACGCGAATTTCATGGCGCTGCCCTGCGGATCCTTGGCCTCGACGGAGAACAAGACCGTGCTGGAGGTATCGACCACGGGCGCCGATTGCGCGGCGTCGACGATGACCGGAGCGACGGCAGAGGGAGGCGCTCCCACCGGGATGTACAAGGTGCCTTTGCCGGATCCGCCACGCCCGTCGCTGACCGCCACGTCGAACTCGCAGTACGTGTCGGGGGCGGTAGTCGGGAGCGTGAAGGTCGGGGCGGCGGAGGTGCCGTTGGTGAAGGTGCCCGAGGTGCAGGTGGCGCCGGTGCTCCACAGATAGCTGAGCTTGTCACCATCCGGATCGCTGGCCGTCACCGTGAGGGAGACGGGCTTGCCGAGGGTGATCCAGCCGGGCACGGCAATGACGTCCGAAACCACGGGCCAGTTGTTGAACTGGACGTTGACGTCGGCCTGGCCGGTGCCGTTGGCAGTGGACACGTGGATCACGATGGACGCCGAGGCGGTGGCGCCGTGGTTGTCCTGCACCTGAATGGTCAGGGTCACGTCACCCGCGGTGGCGGGCGCGGTCAGGGTCACTTGCGAGGTGGTGNNGCCGACGTCGACCATGTGAAGGTGAGGGTGTCACTCTTCTGGTCATCGTGGGCCTTGACATTCGCGGTGACGGTCCCGCCCGGAGCGATGTTGGTGGACGACACGGTCAGCGAATCGATGACCGGGACCGTGTTGACGAAGTTGGCGGGGGGGTTGACTAGCTGGGCCGTAATGACCACCGTGGTCACCTGGTTCTGCACGATGGCGATGTTGGTCGCCGATCCTTGGTAGACGTCGTTGTTCGTGTCGGTGGCATTGACCGTGAAAACGTAGTTGCTGCCAACCGGCAGCGAGGAAATCAGGGCGCCGTAACTGCCCCCGGATCCCTGCGGCGACAGGGTCACCGGCTGGGGCGCGTACAGGGCAGGCCCGGAGATGGTGACGGTCACCTGGCTGCCGGCGCTGAGCGCCTGCACGCTCACGTTGGCCGAGCCCATTGCAGAGGGTTGATTGTTTTGGCCGCAGGCGGAAAGTGCCGCAGCGATGGCAAGTGCCCCGAGGGGCAACAAGGCGGAACGATGAGAGCGAAGTTGCAACATGATGATCCTCCCGTGGAATTTGCAAACCGGGCGCAGCCTATGCCTCGCTCCGCTGCACGCACGCAACGGCTACGCAAAGAAAAAGAAAACGTCGGCGGCCAAAATGTGACGACTGTGACAACCGGGTGTCGTAGGTTGCCGCGCAGTAAATAGCGCCTCAGGTCGTCGGGCGTAGTCTCCGGCGCTCGAACAGGAACCCGCTCTTTCGGCTGGCGGTGGTTATCTCCTTCACTTTGCGCTTGAGCGACGCGGCCATCTGCGCCAGAGCCGCGGGGTGATCGACGCTCTGCACGGCTTCGCACGGAACCACGGCCACGCTCAAGGTGACGAGAGGCACCTCGACCTCTTGGCCTCGCCGGTCGGTGGCGCGAAAGTAGCCCCGCTCCACATCCGCCGGGTCGAACATCTCCATTCTAGCAAGATCGAATTGCCGGCACAGAGCTTCAACGCCTTCGGCGGCAACCGCCGTGGGTGACACAATGACGAAATCATCGCCGCCGAGGTGCCCCAGCTTGGCCTCCGATGACAATGTCGGGAGGATGCGCGACAAGACACGCGCCAAACATCGAAGCATCTCGTCGCCGCGCAAGAAGCCGTAGCAATCGTTGTACTCTTTGAAACGATCGAGGTCGGCGTAGAGCACGTGGGCATCCGTTCGATCGAGCGCGTCCAAAATCCAACCTTCGATACTTCGGTTGCCAGGCAATCCGGTCAGCGGACTGGAGCCTTGCGCCAGTTGTACTTCGATGGCGGTTGAGCGCATGATGAGCTGGCGGATAGTGACGGTTCCCACCAAGCTTCCGGCAGCATTGACGACAATAACGGGATCGTAGAGTTCGTCAGGTGGCCGTTCCATCGCCAGCTTTGCCAGGGCTGTCACGTTGATCGAATCCTCGACGATGAGCGGCGCCGGTCGAGCCAACTCCTCGGCCGCCCTCCATTGGAATAGGTGGTAGCCAACCGGGCCACCGGTCTTGGTGAAGTAGTGCTGGCGCGTGATCAGACCGATGGGTTGGTCTCCGTGCAGAATGGTCAGATGATCGAGAGAGGGTTGCTGTCGGAAGATGCGATTGACGTCCTCACCCCTTTCCTCTTTCTCGCGAATCGTCGCGCAACGGATCGCGAGTGGTCCGACCGTCTCGTTGAGGTCGCACTTGCGGTAGTGGAACTGGCGGGTAATCCGTCGCAGCTCGAGCCGCGTCTCCTCGGACACCCCTGAAGGAACTCGGCTCGGCCGCGCGAAGAGGAAGCCTTGCGCATAACGTACCCCCAAGCGCGCCAGGGTTTCCAACTCCTCCCAGGTTTCCACTCCCTCGGCGATCAACGCGGCGTCCACGCTGGCCGAGAACCCGACCAGTGACTTCACCAGGCGCTGCTTGTGGGAGTGACGATGGATCTCGCGCGAAAGCGTCATGTCCAGCTTCATGAACTGCGGCGAGCAAGTCACCAGAGTGACCAGACCCGCGTTGCCGGCGCCCAAGTCGTCAAGCGCGATCTTGAAACCTTGTTCCAGGTAGTGGCGAATTTGCCGCTCGAAGGCGGTGTAGTCCACGACCGAGTCGCGCTCGCTGATTTCGATTACGAAGTTGCGCTGATCGAGACCCAACCGGGCGAGATCAGCCCGCATGTCTCTATTGCGCAGGTTCGGATCGCCGGCCGCGTTCGGGCTGACGTTGATGAAGAACGAACCTGACCGCAATGACGAAGGCAATCGCGCAATCGTGCGCAGAGTAATGTTGCGGCAGACACTCTCCAGCTCCGACAGTAGCCCAAGAGCCTGCGCTTTAGTGAAGATCTCGGCGGGCGCCGAACGCGCCTCTGGCCCCCGCGAAAAGACTTCCCACGCCAGCACCGTGCCATGGTGCAGATCGAGAATCGGCTGAAAATACGGGGTAATCTGCCGCTTGTCGATAATAGAGCGAACGGCGACCTCTCGCCAGTCGCCGCGCCCCATCGTCGGATCTTCTTCCGGAGTGCCCAGGGCATCCAAAGCGCTTCATCGTACATTGCGTGAAATGCAGCGTCTGTTACAGAATAGAAAACCTCGCGGACGCCGCATTGCGCGGCACACTTGCGAATACTTGGTTAGTCGTCGACTGACGAAATCTGTGCGGCGAAGGAGTGCGGCGCGGATGGGTGGGCGACCCTGGCGGCGACAACGATGGGCGTCAGCGGCCGGTCGGGGCTGTCATCGCCATA
>PMJE01000398.1:3473-6845 GCA_003157315.1 Myxococcales bacterium
GCGGGTAGCCCGATCCGTCCCACTTCTCGTGATGGGTCAGCGCCACGATTTCGGCCAACTGGATGATGTCGGAGTCCGAACCGGAGAGAATACGGGCGCCCACAATGGGGTGGCGTTTCACGATAGCCCACTCCTCGGCATTCAGGGGTCCGGGTTTTTGCAAGATGCTGTCGGGCAGGGCGAGCTTGCCAATGTCGTGCATAAGGGAGGCATGGAAAAGCCGATCGAGATCCTCGACGTTCCAGCCCAGTTGCCTCGCTACCGCCACTGCATAGTGGGCCATGCGCAAGACATGTTTTCCGGTCTCATCGTCCTTGTATTCGGCCGCCAAACCCAGACGCAGCACGGTGTCGACGGCACTCTCGCGCAACCGATTGAGAGCTGCCTGCAATTCAGCGGTGCGGGCCTCGACCCGTGACTCCAGGCGCGCGTTTTCGTCGCGCAAGGCATTCCAGACAGCCTTCAATTCCAGATGGGTTTGCACGCGCGCGCGGACCACCATGGGATTGAATGGCTTGGTGATGTAGTCCACCCCGCCCACCTGAAAGCCCATGGTTTCGTTTTCGTGATCGCCGAGGGCGGTGATGAAGATGACGGGAATCTCGCAGGTGCGCGGGTCGGCCTGCAGACGGCGGCAGACCTCAAAGCCGTCGAGACCTGGCATCATCACGTCGAGCAGGATTAGGTCGGGCGGCCGCTGCTGCGCCATGCGCAGGGCGGTTGCGCCATCGGCGGCGATCCGGGGGTGGAAGGAGGACAGCAGGCTGCTCAACACATCGAGGTTGAGCGGCGTGTCGTCCACAATGAGGATCTCAGGGAAGGGCATTATCGACCACTTCATTGCCCGCCAGCGGGCGCGCAGTTTTATCCTCCGAGACTTGCGACTCTCGGCATGCTTCGCCTTCCGCAAACTCAGTCAACCCGCGGGTTACCAGCGCAAGCGAAACTGCGAAACAGCGCAGAGCCGTATCCGTCTCGGGACTGGCGGACCTGAGCGCGGTTTCCAGCCGACCGGCGGCCTGCGACAGTTCGCGCGCGCCCATCTGACCGGCCAGACCCTTGACCGTGTGGGCTTCTCGGATGGCATCGTCGAGCTTGCCTTCGGCCAAGTCGGCCCTAATGCGCCGATCAGTGGCAGCGTACGCCTCGGGAAATTGGCTGAGCAATCGCCGATACAGAGGGCGATTGCCCGCGACGCGCGCCACGCCTTCCTGGATGTCAATTCCAGGTAGGGCAGGGGGAAGCAATCCATCGCCCGGTGGGAGAGTTGGTGGAAAAGGCTTGACCGCGATGGTCGGCCGGGTTTTGTTCGTCCAGCGGGCGACAACTGGGAAAAGCGACTCGGGCGAAAATGGCTTGGAGACGAAGTCGTTCATCCCGGCGCGCAGGCATTCTTCGCGAGCCGAACCCACCACATCAGCCGTCATCGCCACAATCGGTAGNNGGCATGTGGCGATCCATGAGTACCAGGTCAAAGGGATGGTTAGCTTGCATAGCCTCGCGCACCGTGGCCACTGCGTCCTGACCGTTGCTGGCCAGTTCCACCAGCACACCCGCTGATCTCAGGATCGCTGCTGCAACCTCTTGATTGATGACGTTGTCCTCCACCAGCAACACGCGTACGCCACGCACCTGATCCCATGTGGTCGGGTTGACCGCATCGAAACGTCCCGAGGTGCGTCCGACACGGCTGCGCTGTTCGGCGCCGAACGCGCGCGCCACCACGGCGAACACCGCCGATGGGCTGGCAGGCTTGATGAGGAGCAAACCGAACCCAAGCCCGCGCAGAGCAGCGTGTGCTTCCTCGGCATCGGCATGGGAAGCCGACACCACTATGCGATTGGGCGCGATGCCGGCATTCCTGCGTGCGAGCTCGAGCAAGTCCCGTGTGTGGGAACCGTCCAGGCGCCAATTGAGAAAAACCAAATCGACCGACCCGCCAGCGCCAGCGCGCCCAAGCCAAAGGCGCGCCTCCTCGGCACTAGCCACACAGGTGACCGACAATCCGGTGTCCACCAGTGTGTCCACCATTGAGCGGCGTGCGGTCGCATTGGGCTCGCCCACCAAGACGCGCTTGCCACGAACTGCCAGCGGCACGCCGGGCCGCTGCCTACGCTCGCCGGTGCGGGCACGAAACGCGACCGTGAAGAAGAAACGACTGCCGTGCCCCGCCTCACTTTCCACCCCGATGGTTCCGCCCATCAGCTTGACCAGACGGGCACAAATGGCCAGGCCCAGCCCGGTCCCGCCGAAGCGCCGGGTGGTGGATCCATCTGCCTGGGCAAAGGGGCGGAACAGCCTAGCTTGTTGGTCCGCGGTCAGTCCGATGCCGGTGTCCTCAACCTGAAAGCGAAGTTCCACCTGGTCGCCGCGAGCGGCGCGCAGTGAAACTGCGATGTGGACCTCGCCCTGCTCGGTGAACTTGACCGCGTTGCTAGCCAAATTGGTCAGGATCTGGCCCACGCGCAGCGGATCGCCCAGCAACAGCACCGGCACCTCAGGCGGGCGTGAGATCACCAGCTCCAAGCCCTTTTCCGCGGCTCGCACNNTGGACGCCTCGATCTTGGACAGGTCGAGGATGTCGTTGATGATGCCGAGCAGGTGTTGCGAGGCGGCCTTGAGCTTGGTCAGGTAGTCACTTTGCGTGGCGGTCAAGCTGGTGTGTTCCAGCAGGTTGGCCATGCCGACCACTGCATTCATGGGCGTGCGAATTTCGTGGCTCATGGTGGCCAGGAAGGCATTCTTGGCCTCGTCGCTCACCTTGGCGCGTTCACGCTCGGCGCGCCGGATCAGCAGCATCAGTATGGCGGCCGACAGCACGCCCAACAGAGCCGCTGCCAACACAGCCCAACGGAGCGTGAGCATCTCAGCCTGGTGCGAGGCTGTCATTTGCTGGCCCAGGGCCGCCATGCGGGCCTGTAGGCGCTGGACCAAGGCGGACATCTCGTCGGTGGGCGGGCGGTCCATGCCGCGCACCCGGCGGTCTACCTCGCGATAGCTGAGCGGACGGTCGGGGTCGAGTTCGGCGACGGCCGTTCGGTAACGCTGGCCCAGCGTGCGCAATTCAGCGAGCACGCCGTCGACGGCCGACGATTCGCTTGTCTCGCGCCGGCGCAAATCGGAGAGCAGGGTTTGCGTCTTGCTCTCCTCTTCCTCGAACAATGACCAGTACTTGGCGTAGTCGTCAGGGTTGTGCCCGCGCAGAAGCACGTTCTTCCATTCCTGCACCTGGCGTTTGAAATGCACCTGGGCTTCGCGGGCAATGTCCACGTTCTGCGCGAAGCCGATGGTTGCATTCACGCTGTTGATCAATCGCTCCTGCGAGCGGCGTAAGGCGAGCGCACTCAACCCGCCCGCCCCTGCCAGCAGGAC
>PMJE01000305.1 GCA_003157315.1 Myxococcales bacterium
CTACAACGGTGGAATGGCGTGGGTGAAGGATGGCGGCGTTGCGACAGGTCGGCCGAGCATCATCCAGCAGCGTGGGTACTACTCGCGTCTGACGGTGTCTGCGTATACATGGCGGGATGGGGTTTTGGCGAAGAACTGGATTTACGACAGCGTGACCGCCGTCCCGCTTGGTGGTGGCGACCATTCACTGATGGCGGCGGACACGGACGGGGATTTTGGGCAGGAGATCATCACCGGCGCAAGAACTATTGACAGCGCCGGAACTTTGAAGTGCGACGCAAAGACGGGCCACGGCGATGCCATGCACATCGGCGAGCTGGTCGTCGGCAAGGGGATCTCGGTGTTCTCAGTGCACGAGAGTCTTGGCGGTATGGATTGCCATGACGGGGCGACCTGCAAGGAGTACTTCAACATCACCAGTCCGGGCACTGACACCGGTCGCGGCGTCGCCGAGTATGTCACCATGAACGACCTCACGGCCGCAACGTGCAGTGGAATGGGCAACGTCAATTGCGGCACCGGTGCCGCCGTCACCAGTAGTGCCGGAAGCAACTTCGTCATCTACTGGGACGCCGACGAGGCGCGCGAGATCCTAAACGACATTTCTATCACCAAGCCCGGTGGCGGAACTCTGCTCACTGCAACCGGCTGCGCGTCGTGCAACGGAACCAAGGCGACCCCGACGCTCACCGCGGATCTGCTGGGCGATTGGCGCGAGGAAGTGGTGTACCGCGAGAGCACAAACGCGGCTCTGCGCGTATACACGACGACGACCGTGACTGCGCGGCGCATCTACACGCTCATGCACGATCCGACCTACCGGGCGCAGGTATCGTTCGAGCAGTCAAGCTACAACCAGCCGCCCCACGTGGGATTCCACATCGGCGCCGGCATGGCCAATCCGCCCGTGCCCAACATCTATGTGAAATAGACTCGTTGCGAGTTGCGTGAGCTGGCCGTGGTTGCGGTTGGCTTTCCCAGCCGGAACCACGGCCTTTCCATATCTACTCGTCGGAAAGCCACTTCAGGTCGATCGCAGTTTCCGACGGTCGCCGATCACGACGACCGATCGTCGCTGCCGACCAGGCGGCGAAGCTTCTCGGCGACCACGGCACCGAACGCCAGCATGGCACCCCAGCGGGTGGGCCTGCGGTTTGCCCCAGCGACATCGCAGCCGCCCTCTGACTTCGCCGCGGTCACCTTTGTGCCCGTGGTTCCGCTGCTGCCTCCCGTGGCGCTCGCGCCCGTCCCGGTTCCGGCGCCGGTTCCGCCGGTGGTCGGCGAGCCCCCTGAGGCTGACGCAGAGCTTGTCGCCGCACCGCCGGCTCCCCCCGTGCCGCCTGAGGTCGTTCCACCGCTGTCGGGCGTGCCTCCTGTTGCGGCCGTCCCGCCGCTGCCTGCACCGCCTGAACTGCTGGTCCCGCCGCTGGCGGTGTTTCCGGCTGCGCCGGTTCCACCGCTGCGCGCGCCACCGGAACCGCTGGTGCCACCGCTGGCTACGCCACCGGAACCGCTGGCCGTGCCTGCGGACCCGCTAGTCCCGCCGCTGGCTGCGCCTCCGGACCCACTGGTCCCCCCATTGCGTGCGCCACCAGCTGCGCTAGTCCCGCCGCTGGCTACGCCTCCCGACCCGTTGGCGCCCCCGCTTCCGCCGGTGATGGCGGGCCAATTGGGGGGAGTGCATTCAACCCACTGCAGAGCGTCGGTCGTGGCATAACCAAAGTTCGTGAGAAATTGCGGGAGGTAAATGGCCGCATTGGTTACTCCCAGCGCTGGCATGGGACCGGTGGCCATGATGGTTGAGTCGAGAAGAAGCTTGGTCGCCGTGAGGTAGTCCACTATGGGGGCAAAGGTCCCCATGACAATCCGATCAGCTCTGACGCTCCAGGTGGCGCTGTTGCCGCCGTTTGCCAGTAGCCCATCCAAAATACACAGTTGCTGCCGGACAGGATTGCCGCCGAGGAGGGCGGCATGTTTGTTGATGTTGCATATGGCGTCTAGTGAGTGCAACCCCGTCGAACTCGGAACCGTCTGGTCGGTGCCGGCATTTATGAACGAGCCGAGATGGCCCTTCATGCACAGGGAACAACTGCCGAACAAGTACGATGTTCCCGGACCGCTATGCACCTTCATCGTACAAATATCCACCAGGATGTCGATGACGCCATTGACCAGGTCGCCGACCGCGGAGATGTTCTTTGTACTGGCGGCAATGGTGACCGGCACCATGCCGCCCAGTGACTGCGCATACTTGCTGACAGTCGCGCGTATCTTGGTGGCATCCGTCAAGCTGGCATAGGTCAAATAAGTCGCCGAAGCGTCGGCGTTTGCGTCGTACAGGATAATGTTCGCCGCCGGAACCCCGAGCTCATCGATGAATACATCGCAGAGCTTCTTTATGATCGCCACCCGGGGATGGTTCCCGGTGTTGCCTTGAATGGCATTGGTCTTAATCGCCACCTTCGTGCTCGCCCAGGGTTTGCTCGACCGGAAGATCGTGCTCCAGGCATCGGCCGCAGTGGCTTTTTGGGCGAGCTGCATAGCCATCTGGTCCAAGTTGGAGGCGACCTGATTCGCATTGACCGCGTTGTTCTGGCTATTGAAGGCCGTGTTCGCCGGGTTGCCGGTGAGCATATTCACGTCGTGGCAACAGATCACCCGCTTGTTGTCGATAGCCGGATTGACCTGCATGCCGCTAACCCAACCCCCAGTCGACTGGGCAAATAGCTTGTCGAATCCCAGGGCACTGATTCCCATCGCACCCGCCGCGCCCGCCGCGGCGGTCTTGAGAAAATCACGGCGCTGAGGGTGTGGACTTGCAGACATGCTTGTATCCCTTCCTAGCTTCACGGACGCTGCATCGACCTGAGATCGCACCTCTTGGCCTCGTTCTTGTCATAACGCAAAAAAACCAGAGCATTCGGCTTGGCTGTCCCGATTAAGGTGGGCGCCGACGACAATTCGGGTCTAGCTAATTTGCGCCCGAATCGAGATTGATTCCGAGCGTGATGCTGCCCCGCATGGGGCGGTCGGACAAATGGCGGCGTATGGTGGTGTTCATGGATTATTGGTCATCCATCCGCTCATATCCGTGAAGGTAGTCCAGGCCGCCTGCCATTTGTATGGGGTAGCATAGTTTCGTGCTGCGGCACCTGCGACTAGCAAACACAGGAAAGGCAAGACATGACACTTCACCAATGCAGAATCGCTCGGGACTGCTTCTTGCACGGAGCGCTGCTAGCCTGCTTGGCCGGGTGGGTGGTCGGGTGCTCGAATGAGGCCCCGGCCGGTGTCGTGATGGGCGGGACTCAGACGGTCGGCGGAACCGCCGCTGGCGGCGCGGGGACGGGCGGCAACGCAAGCACTGCTCAGGCCACTGGCGGGAGTGCCGCGGGCGGTGCCCCGACAGGGGGTAGCGCGAGCACTCTTCAGGCGCTCGGCGGAACCACCACAGGTGGTGCTGCGACCGGCGGCAGCGCAAGCACGTTTCCGGCTGCCGGCGGCAATGCCGCGGGCGGTGCTTCGACTGGCGGGAATGCGACCGGTGGCTCTCTTCCAGCAACCGGAGGCACTGGCGGCGTTTCCAGTAGTGGTGGCAGCGCAGCCGGCGGCAAAGCGACGGGCGGCAGCGTAGCTGGCGGCAGCGCGACGGGTGGCAGCGCAACCGGCGGCAAGGCGACGGGTGGCAGCGCAACCGGTGGTAGCACAACTGGTGGCACGAGTGCAGGCGGCAGGACGACCGGCGGTGTGGCGGCGGGCGGGATTGCAGCCGGCGGCGTTGGCGGCACCACCTCAAACGGGGGTGCGGGGGGCAGTATCTTAGCCGGAGGTACGACCGCAACCGGTGTTCTCGCGGCCACGCCGCCCATGGGCTGGAATAGCTGGAACAAGTTCGCCGGCAACATCACGGACACGCTGGTCAGGGGGATTGCCGATGCAATGGTTTCGACCGGCATGCAGGCTGCGGGCTACCAATTCATCAACATTGATGATATGTGGCAAGCCGCTAACCGAGACTCAAGTGGCAACATTGTGCCCGACGGCACCAAGTTCCCGAACGGAATGAAGGCACTCGCGGACTACGTGCACAGCAAGGGCCTGAAACTCGGCGTGTACTCCGACCGCGGTACCAAGACCTGTTCCGGCCGCCCAGGCTCGTATAGTTATGAAGCCAAGGATGCGCAAACCTACGCATCCTGGGGTGTGGACTACCTGAAATACGACAACTGCAGCCCGGCTGCAGGATCGAATATTCAGACTGACTACACCAACATGGCCAATGCATTGAAGGCAACCGGACGCCCTATTGTGTTTAGCGTCTGCGCCTGGTGGTTCTACAACTGGGAGACCTCAATCGGTCAGTTATGGCGGACGGGCACTGACATCAAGGACAATTGGACGAGCTTCATTTCGTTGCTCAACAACAACGGCGGATGGTCGTCGCGATACAGCGGTGCCTCCTATGGTTCACCTGGGCTGGCCCAGTATGCCGGGCCAGGGCATTGGAACGACCCGGACATGCTCGAGGTGGGTAACGGCGGGATGACCGACACGGAGTACCAGTCGCACTTTAGCCTGTGGGCAATCATGGCGGCTCCCTTGATCGCCGGCAACGACCTCTCAAAAATGAGTGCAGCGACCAAGGATACCCTGACCAATGCCGACGTCATTGCCGTGGACCAGGATCCACTTGGTGTACAGGGCAAGCCGATCAGCACAAGCACGACGCTCGAAGTGTGGTCGAAGAAACTCTCCGGCACCCAGACCTACGCCGTAGTCTTGTTCAATCGGACTGCCGCCAGTGCCGATATCGCGGTGACCTGGAGCAGTCTCGGAATGACATCGACCTCTGCCACTGTGCGTGACCTCTGGTCTCACACGGATCTCGGTTCCACCGCCACGCAATACACGGCCACAGTTCCCTCGCACGGCGTGGTCATGCTCAAGGTGGTCGGGAGCTGATCCCCGGGGCGGCGCCTCGTGTAGAACGCGATCGTAGGTGGGCTGCCGGGGCGCGTCCAAAACATCCCATTGGCCAGCAGTTTCGGAAGGATGCGCCATCGCGGGTGGTGCGGGCGGGCTGTGAAGGCTAGTCAGCGGCGATTTGTAGACCTATTTTCGCGCAATCCCCTCCCAGTACTTCTGTGCGGAAGCTATCCGCACGGCAGCACCACGGAGAAGACGAGATGCATGTGTACCGACCCATCCAGGCCCCGCACGCTGGTCGCCGGAGGTTCCTGGCAGAAGGCGCCGCAATCGGCTTGGTTCTCTTCTTACTGGGGCTCGTCGGCTGTAACTCCGGCAGTTCCAATAGCGCGGCCGATGCCGCGGCAGGGAACACGAACGCCAGTGGCGGGAGCGGTGGCTCGGCTGGTGCAGGAGGCGGCGCGGATCAAGGCGGTTCATCTGCATCAAGTGGCGGCGCTGTGGGTTCCGGCGGAACCTTTGCAGCCGGGGGAGCAACCGCTAGCTCCAATGCGACCGGAGGCACCGTAGTCGCAGGTGGTGCAACGGGCGGCGCTGCCATTCTCTCCGGTGGCAACATAGCACGCGGCGGTTCCACGACCGGCGGCGGGGCGGGCGGGATTGCCACCTTGTCGGGCGGCAGCACCGGACGCGGCGGGGCCGCTGGCGTTGGTGGCTCGGGAGGCTCCTCGGGTAGCAAGGCAAGCGGCGGAACCGCAGGCACGGGAGGCACACTCGCACTGGGGGGGGCGACAAGCTCAGGTGGCTCCCCGACCGCAGGCGGCTCCACGTCAGCGGGTGGCGTCACGTCAGTAGGGGGCGCTACGGCAACCGGAGGAACCGGTGGGGCGAGCGCTCGCCAGACGCTCAACTTCAATCAGTCCTGGAGATTCAAGCTGGGCGACTACACCGGTGCGCAAGCGAATAGCTACGACGACTCGTCGTGGACTACGGTCGGACTACCCCACTCGTTCAGCCTGCCCTACTTCCTATCGTCGAAATTCTATGTGGGCTACGGCTGGTATCGCAAGCATTTCACCGTGCCGGCGGAATGGTCGGGCAAACGGGTGTTTCTGGAATTCGAGGGGGCCTTTCAAGACGCCCAAGTCTACGTGAATGGCACGTCCATCGGTGAGCACAAGGGCGGCTACACCGGATTCTCCTTCGACGCAACCAGCGCGGTCACGACCGGCGACAATGTTGTCGCCGTGCGGTTGAACAACAACTGGAACGCGCAACTAGCGCCGCGGGCTGGCGAACACACCTTCAGCGGCGGACTGTACCGCGATGTCAACCTGGTGGTGACCGATCCGCTGCACGTCACGTGGTACGGCACCTTTGTGACGACGCCGACCATCTCGGTCTCCTCATCCACAGTGAACATCAAGACAGAAATTCGCAACGACAATGCGACAAGCAAGAACTGCACATTGAAGACTGACATTCTGGACGCCAAAGGCGCCACCGTGACAACAGTCTCCTCCACGCAGGCGGTGGCCGCGAACACCACCCTGACCTTTGACCAAACCACTCCGGCGATCGCCAATCCTTCGCTCTGGCATCCTGACCATCCGACGCTCTACCGCGCGGTCAGCACGATTTCCGATGGCGCAACGAACCTGGACAGCTATTCCACCACGTTTGGCTTCCGCTGGATCAGTTGGTCGGCTACCAGCGGCCTTTCTCTTAATGGCTCGCACTACTACATTCACGGCGCGGACGTCCATCAGGACCATGCGGGCTGGGGCGATGGCGTGACAAATTCCGGGTTCTCGCGCGACGTGAAAATGGTCAAGGATGCGGGGTTCAACTTCATCCGCGGCTCGCACTACCCGAAGGACCCCGCCTTCGGCGATGCCTGCGACCAGCTTGGCGTTCTGTTCTGGTCAGAGAACAATTTTTGGGGCTATGGCGGAGCGACCGGCGAGGGTGACTGGAGTACGGCGGGAGCCTATCCCAACAATGCCGGCGACCAAGCCGCCTTCGAGACCAGCGTGACTGATAGCTTGACCGCGATGATCCGCGTGCACCGGAATCATCCGAGCATCGTGGCGTGGTCCATGTGCAACGAAGTCTTTGATACGGCTGCTGCCACCAAGCCGCTGATGAGTGCACTGTTGACCAAAGCAGTCGCGCTAACCCATCAGCTGGACCCGACCCGGCCAGCGGGCATCGGCGGGGCGCAACGCCCGCAAGGCAGCGGACGCATTGACAAGATCGGCGACGTAGCTGGCTACAATGGTGACGGAGCGACCCTCTCCGATTTCCAGAATCCGGGCGTTGCAAACCTGGTGACGGAGTACGGCAGTGTCTCCGCAAGTCGCCCCGGCACTTACGATCCCGGTTGGGGCAACTTGAGCGCCACCCTAACCAATGGGGTTCCCACCGAATACGCGTGGCGCAGCGGCCAGGCGCTCTGGTGCGCTTTCGATCACGGCAGCATTGGTGGCACCAAGCTGGAGACGATGGGAATCGTCGACTACTTCCGTCTGCCCAAGCGGGCCTGGTACTGGTATCGCAACACCTACGCCAACGTTCCGCCACCCACCTGGCCGACCAGCGGAACCCCGGCGGCTCTGCAACTCACTGCTGACAAGACCAGTCTCTCAGCCGTCGATGGCACCGACGACGCACAGTTGGTCGTGACCGTCCTGGACAACAAGGGCAACCCCATCAGCAACAACGTTGCCGTCACCCTGTCCATCACGTCGGGCCCGGGCGAGTTTCCCACTGGGACCAGTATCACCTTCACGCCGGCGTCAAGCAGTGAGCAATCGGACATTGCCATCGCTGATGGGAAAGCCGCCATTGAATTCCGTAGCTACTACGCCGGCACAAGCGTCATCACCGCCACGTCATCTGGTTTGACCGCAGCAACGATCACGATTACGTCGAATGGCAGCCCAGCTTGGGTTGCCGGCGTCACCTCGCCGGCCGCGGCGCGACCATACACGCGCTACACGGGAAACTGAGGCGAGAGCATGAATTCAAAGTCTCGAATCGGGACCGCGCACAAATCGCAAGATGGGCAATGCACGTCAATGACGATCCGTCCGGGCAGAAATCCCCGCCAGCATCAGGCATGCAGGGTCGCACTGGTTGCGGCCTCCGTTCTTCTCGTGTCGGCGACCTCATCGGCCCAGAGCATGACCATGCAGCAGCTCCTGAGCAACCACATCGATGAGCGCTTCGGCATGTTCATCCACTACAACATGAACACCTACAAGCCTGGTTGGGGCGAGAATCGAGTGGATCCCAAGACCTTTGCGCCCCCGAGTGGTGATTGCCACACCTTCACCGATCAGTGGGCCAAGGCGGCGAAGTCGGCCGGCATGAAATTCGGAGTGCTGACGACGAAGCATCATGATGGGTTTGCGATTTGGCCGTCGAAGGCGGTCCCGCCGAGTACCTCCCCCTACGGCACCGTTCCCTACACTATTGCGCAAAGTGCGGTCCCCACCATGGACGTGGTGAAGTGCTACGTCGACTCCTTCCGCGCGCAAGGGCTGGAACCCGACCTGTACTTTTCGATTTGGGATCCCAACAACGGGATCGGCTCACAGTCAGGGCACAACACGGACCCGGGAGCGGTCGACTGGAACGTGGTGGGAGCCTACATCACGACCCAGATCACAGAGCTTCTGACCAACTACGGCGATATTCCGGTGTTTGTATTCGACGGATATTCTTGGCTCACTGGCCACCAAATGATTCCCTACCAGAAGATACGGGCACTGGTTCGCCAGCTACAGCCGAACACCCTCATTGTTGACCACAATGGTGGGGTGCCTTTCCAGGTGGACGCCGAGTACTTTGAAGAGCCGCTCGGGGTGAAGGTACCGTCGGGAAACATCACCGCCGGGGAGCAAGGCCAGACCATTGCCAAGGACAAGAACTGGTTTTGGAGAAGCACGCAGGCTGCGGCTGGCTATATGTCGGCTGCGGACATTGCCAAGGAAATCAAGACTACCGAATCCAACTACACCAATTTCATTCTTGATTGTCCGCCCAATCTGCAGGGTTTGCTCGAAGATCCGGTAGTGACGGCGCTGGGTCAGGTGCCGCAGTCGTGGACGCCGGACACTTCCAGAGCTCCTCTGCCGGCGCAGCCAGCCAAGATCGAGACACCGTTGACCCCGATCTCGGCCACCGCGACCAGTGGCAGCGCCGGTCTGGCGATTGACGGCTACAACGACTCAACCAAGGGCGTAAACAATACCATGCACAGCAACAGTCATGGGGAAAGCCTGTGGACATCAAGCGGCGCCCTGCCGCAGTCGGTGACGCTCAATCTCGGCAAGAGTTACGACAGTATCAACATGCTGGAGTATCTGCCGCAACGGAACACAGGGACGACGGCGGGAAACATCACGTCGTACAAAGTGTACGTAAGCACCGACAATGTGAACTTCACCCAAGTGGCCAGCGGTACCTGGCCCGCCGACGCCACCTATCACGGCCTGTTGTCGCCGCAGCGGGCGCAGTTTCCCGCTCAGACGGCCCAATACGTGCGATTGGAAGCGGTCGCGGTGAGCGGCGGTGGGACCAGCGCCATCATTGGCGAAGTTGCGGTCGGGTCCAGTGGCACTACGGGAACACCTGGGGATGGGGGCGCAGTGGGGAGTGGCGGCAGTAGTGGCACTGGCGGTGCTGACGGTGGCGCGGTCGGAGGGGCTGGTGGAAGCGCTACCGGCGGCGCAGGTACTCGCGACAGCGGGGTTGCAGGAGCCGGTGCAAGCTCGTCCGGTGGGGTCAGTGCTCGTGGTGGTGCCAGCGGAGCCGGCGGGAGTTCGCCTATGACCGGCGCTGCTGGTGGTAGCGCTGGCGCAGCCGGTGGCAGCGTGCCCAGCACAGGTGGACGTGGCGGATCCGGGGGCGTCACCGCGGGCGGCGGCGCAGGAATCCTAGATGCGGCGGTAGACGCTGGGGGATCCATCGGCGCCGGGGGCATCACTGGCAGCGGCGGCAATCCGGCGCCAGATGCGAGAGCCGCGACCGGTGGCTCTCCTAGCACCGGTGGCGCTTCGTCCGTCGGCACCGGGGGTTTGGGTGGGGTCACTGCAGGAACCGGAGGCAGCACCAGCGACACGGGCGGCACGACTGAAAGCGGCAACACGCCCGATGCTGAAGTCGGAGCACTCACTCCCGCGAGTTCCTCGGGTTGTAGCTGCGCGCTCAACCACAGTTCGTCGCCGACTCCCACGTCAGCGTGGGGATGGCTCCTCCTCGGTTTGGTCGCGTTGACGGTCAGATCGGCACGGGCGGCAGTGAGACGACGAGCGGTGACACGGGCACAGGAGGCGTGGGCAGGGAAGAGGGAACTTCTTGGGAGGTGGCGGCGCGACAGGTGGGGTCGCTAAGTATGGCTGTGGCTGGGCCAGTTGCGTCGATATTGAACACCCGTCACACAGCCGGACAGCCAGCAGGGCCAATTCTTTCGTCAGCGGGTGGGATTTTCAAACCCGATTCTGCGATGGCAGGCCCCTCTCATTGCTGAAGCGATTCGCCGATCAGCGCAACGGAGAAGACGACATGCACGTACATCGATCCAAACGACTCTTGACTGCCACGGACCGTATTCGTTGGGCGCGCCTGGCGAAAGTCGCAGCACTTGGCTTTGCCGTGCTCTGTTTGGGGGCAGCCGGTTGTAGCTCGGAAAGTCCTGGTGCCACGGTTGGTGCTACCGGAGGGAACACCAGCGCCGGGGGGGAGAGCGGCGGCTCGGTTGGGTCGGGAGGTGGTGCGAACACGGGCGGTTCGCTTAGCTTGGGCGGAAACACAGGCATGGCAGGCGCGGGTGGACTCGGCGCTGCGGGAGGCGCGACCGCGGGCACAAGCGGAGCCACCAGCACCGGCGGTCAGGGCGTCGGCGGTAGTGTGATGACGGGCGGCAGTGCAACGACCGGCGGCAGTGCGATGAACGGCGGCGGTGTGATGACCGGCGGGAAGGCGGGCGCTGGTGGGTCTGGCGCCGCTGGTGCTCAGGTTGGGACGGGTGGCAGTACGGGCGGGGCGGGCGGCACGGGCGGCTCAGCCGGTGCGACCGGCAAAGGCGGTTCGGGCGGAGGAACCGGATCCGGCGGTGCAGTCAGCGGGGGCGTCACGACAGGCTCAGGGGGCAGAACTGGTGCGGGCGGCAGCGCAGGGGGCGCGGGGGGAACCACGGGCGTGGGGGGCGCGACGAGTTCCGGAGGCGTGACGGGCGCAGGAGGCGTGACAGGCGCCGGCGGCGTGGCAGGAACTAGCGGCACAATTCAGGATCCCGAAGATCTCAAGCGAGCATTTGCCGAGTACCGATTCGGCATGTTCATCCACTTCGGGATGAACACTTTCTCCAACGACGGCGCCAAGGATTTGCCCAACCAGGATCCGTCCCTGTTCAATCCGACCAATCTCAATCCGGGCCAATGGATCGACGCCGCGGTGTCGGCCAAGATGAAGTTCGCTGTTCTCACAACCAAGCACCACGACGGCTTCCTTCTGTGGGATTCGGCGACCACTGACTACGACGTCGGAAACGCCAAGGTACCGGCCGCAGGTCACGTCGACGTGGTCAAGCTGTTCGTCGACGCCTGCCGCGCGCGCGGGGTCGCGCCTGGCCTCTACTTCTCGATCCAAGATCGCTCCACGGCCGGATTGGGCGCCAGCGGCTGGAGCGTGACCAACGAGCGCATGCCCCAGAACTTGATCGACTACGTCAAGGCGCAGATCAAGGAGCTGCTGACCAACTACGGCTACATCCCGTTCTTCGTGACCGACGGCTGGGCCTGGTCAATGGGC
>PMJE01000198.1 GCA_003157315.1 Myxococcales bacterium
CGCTTGTCCACCCGAGCCGATGGTGCCGCCGGTGTCAGCCGTGCCGCCTGAGGCGCCGGATCCCCCGCTGTTGCCACCCGTAGCATTGGTGGTCGACGACCCGCCGTTGCCACTACAGCCCGCCGCTATCGGTGTACCGGCAAGCAGCACGAGAATGAAAAGATGTGTCTTCGGAATCGTGTTCATGACTTTCCCCCGAGTGTGGCAGACACCTTGACTGATAATCGGGCCTATCGCCCAGTGGTTCGCAGCGCCCGGCGGCGCAAGGGAGGCGAGGAGATAAACAAGTGAATTGCTCAGGCACTACAAGATCACGCACAGCGCCTCTATGGGTCATTCAGAACCATGAAGGCGAACAATGAGTATCCGTTTGCATTGCCTCGCTTCGTGCCATTCATTCGCACGTAGCGCGCGGTGGTCTTGGCAAAGCTCACGTCGGTGACGGAATACGATGCCCCAGTGGTCGTACTGTAGACGTCGGTCCATGTCGTGTTGTCAGTTGACACCTGAATCTTGAAGGACTTACCGTAGTCCGTGTACCACTTGAGAATGACCCGGTTGATTTCCATGGCAGAGCCGAGGTCAACCATGATCCACTCCGTGTCGGTCGCTGCGCTCTCCCATCGCGTGGCTGTGTAGTTCTGATAGGTCGTGGCCTTGGTTACGCCCGCGGCCGCGTTCGCGCCGTTGGTTGATGAGGCGGAAGCTGTCTTGCCAAGTGCCAGGTCGCGCGTAGTGCGATCAAAGGCCCTCCAGGTGCCGGCGGCCGCGTTCAAGTCCCAATCCTGGTAGTAGTCCATCTCTGGGATGAGCCCGGTGTTGAATTCGAAAGGCAGCCAGAGGTAGTCGCCCTGAAAACCTGCCGTTGGTATCCAGCGATCGGCGTCCAACATGTAGACAGTCCCCTGCGCACCCGTGAACGGGAATACGAAATCGCACTGGGTTTCGTAGGTCGTGGTCGAGCCAGGCGTGGTTACCATCGCTTCAGCGGTCCAAGGTCCAGTCAGGTTAGTTGCGGTATAGTATCGGGTGGCTGATGGCTGAATCCCGTTGGTTTCGGAAACCCCATAGTAGTAAACGCCGTTGCGTTTGAACATGTGGGGAGCTTCGCGACTGCCCTGGTTCCACAGGTACATTTGCTTGTCCAGGGTCAAATAGTCCGCCGACAATCGATAGATGCCGTGTGCTTTATTGGTGCCAGTCCCCCACCAAACATAGGCCAGATACGCTGTCCCGTCGTCATCCTGATACATCGACATGTCTCCGATGACGAAGCCATCCACCAGGGTCTGACTCTTGAAGGTGAATTGTCCGTCGGGAGTCGAGCCGGTTGCTATGCCGAAGTAGGCGCCGTTTCCGATGTACTTCAGGAAGATCACGTACTGTTTTGTCGTGGCGTTGTACAGAATGTCCATTCGGTTGGCATCGCCGGTGGTTGTGAGCACGATGCCCTTATAGGTCCAATGGACTAGATCGGGCGACGAATAGCAGGTTTGATTGTGATCATTCGGGGCTCCGCCGTACCAGTAGTAGAGGTCCCCAAACTTGCGAAGCGCTCCGCTGCGCACGTTGATCAAGTTGCCGTCAGTGTCGTACCAGAAGAAGTCGTTGTGGATTGTCGCCCAGCCCGTCGTAGCTGCGCCTCCATCAGCGGTAGAGCCGCCCGCGGTGGTGCTGCCGCCATCGATGAAGGTGCCGCCCGTGGTGGTGCTGCCGCCCGTGGTGGTTATCCCGCCCCCAGCGGCAATGCCGCCATCGATGGTGGTGCCGCCGGTGGCGGTCTTTCCACCCGTGGCGGTTATCCCGCCCCCAGCGATCATGCCACCATCGACAATGACGCCGCCGGTGGCAGTCCCTCCACCCGTGGCGGTTATCCCGCCCCCAGCGATCATGCCACCATCGACAATGGCGCCGCCGGCGGCGGTGTTGCCGCCCGTAGTAGTGATCCCACCCGTTCGAGTGATACCGCCGCTTCTCGTGGTGCCACCGGTTTGGGTGTTCCCGCCCGCCGGGCCGGCGCCCTGACCTCCAGCTCCTCCAGGGGCTATGCTCCCTCCGGTAGCAACCCCACCAGTGCTGAAGGAGCCGCCAGCGCCTCCGGACTGCGAGCCACCGGTGGGCTGTCCACCCGCGTTGGTCGTGCCGCCCGAAGCGCTGGCTCCACCGGTTTGACCGCCTGTGGAATTGTTGGTGGACGACGTGCTGCTCGTGCAGCCAACCGCCATCGGCACGCCGAGCAACAGCAAGAGGATAAAACTGTGTGTCTTCCGTGTGAGGTGCATGGGTTCCCCCCGAGATGGCAGACTGCCAGTCGGTAGGTGCCGTCTCGCTAGCCATGCGGCTCAGCGGATTCGGATGGCAGAGCCGGCCTGGCCAAGAGATGGGGCTAGGAACCCGCCTGCCTCCCCGATGCCGCGACCAGGCGTCCCCTCAGGTCCGGTGCAACCCGGGCTACTGCTCCAAGTGGCTTGATTTGCTAGGAAAGTCCGAGGACAGGCTACTGAGTAATGCCCTTGAGGGTGAGCCAGTCGAACATGGCTTTCTCCGCGTCGGGCCAGGCGGTGGCAGGGGTGGTGAATCCGTGACCCGCGCCGGCTACCTCATGCATGGTGGCATCGGCGCCAGCAGCGGTCAGGTTAGCAACCAAACGGAGGCTGTCAGCTACCGGTGCCGTTGTGTCGTTCGATCCTTGAACCACGATGAGCGGGGGAACGTCCTTGCGGACATGGGTCATTGGGTTGACTTCCTTGGCTATAGCCGCGCGATTGGGCAGGCTTGCCGGAATCCAACCCGCGGCAACGGCATCGATCTCGGCCTCGATGTCTGCAGGTCCGTATCCGTCCACGATGCCGGCGATCTTGAAATCAGTTGGAGACGTTGGACCTAGGCCCGCGTCGGCGCTCGTCATGCCGACCATCAGCGCCAGGTGTCCGCCCGCGGACGCGCCGGTCACAACGTAGCGGGTTCTGTCGCCGTGGAAATAGTCCATGTAATCCCAGCACCACTTGGCGGCCAAGAGCACGTCTTGCACGGCGGCTGGGGCAGGCGCGCCGTCGACTGTGCCGTCGTTGACCCGGTACTCGACGTTGCACACCATAAAGCCGTGAGCCAAAAAGCGGTCGAAGAATGTCGACATGTGGTCCTTACCGGAACCGTAGTTGTTCGTATACGAATGAATCCAGGCTCCGCCGTGGAACATGATCACCATGGGCAGCACCTGGGTGCCCTTGGGGCCGGCACCAGTCGGGTAGATGATGTCTAGGCGTTGAGCGGTGAGCGGTCCGTAGGGATAGTTGCCTTCCACGGTATATCCGGGCGCACTCGAGATGGGGACCTTCGACGCGGTATCGCGAACCGGAGGCGCAAGTGTGCCGGTGCTGGTGGTTCCGCCGCTGCCACCATTGCCCCCGCCAGTCGGCGCACCGCCACTGGTCGATGTGCCACCGTTCGATCCCCCGGCTCCTCCAAGTGAGCTCGTGGTGCCGCCCTTGTTGGTGGAGCCGCCGGTTGTAGATGTTCCCCCTGTGCTGTTCGTGCCGCCTGTGCTGTTCGTGCCGCCTGTGCCGCTGGAACCGCCGGTCTTGCTCGATCCGCCGCTAGAAACTGTGCTTGCGCCGCCGCTCGATACTCAGCAAGAACAGCAGCACGA
>PMJE01000082.1 GCA_003157315.1 Myxococcales bacterium
GGATCTGTGGGACGAGAGATTCGCGTACGTGGATCGGCCGACCGAGATCGAGGGCTACGCGGTCGCGATTGAGGAAGGACGCCGGCTAGGCATGACCAGCGAAGACGTCGCCGACCATCTGGAGGCTCCCTGGATGAATGCGGACGAAACCGCACGGCTGCTCGCCCACGTCAACGGGTTCCTGGCGACTGGGGTGCTGCCCAATCTCGCGGCCGCGAAGCTCCCGGCGCCACGCCGTTCGCGGCGTCCTTGGTAGCTACTGCGCGTGCGCCAAGAGGTAACTCTGCACGGTCGAGCCCCAGGCCGAGGGCGTGAGATTGGTCGCACTCTGGTTGGCGCTCAGCAGATCCGGCGCACAGTCGCTGTATGGGTCGAAGTCCCAGGCGAGATTGGAAATCTGCTTGGTTTCGATATCGGCGTAGAAACTGGTGCTGTTGGTTAGACTGCCGTATTCGCCGATNNATCACGGGGATGTTGGAGTAAGTGTACGAACTTGTAGTGGGCGGATATCCGTGAACTTCGTAAACTACGTTGTCATAGCTGATAGGCGCGGGAGTGACCGCGTAGAAACTGATGTCGCTGGTCCAACTATTGCCTTGCACAGACACGATGTGATGGGGCACGCCGAGCCGGTCTTCCTCGGACCGGATCACTCCAACCGCGTGGCGCATGGCCGCTGTGATGGTTGCGTTGGACAGCTTGTTGCCCCCCGCCTCGTTGGTCAGCCCGAACATCACAAAGCTGGAATTCGCGAAACTGTCGACCAAGGCGATGTAGGTGGCATCGGTTCCGGTGGGGTACGAGGTCGCATTGGGAGTTGTCGTACTGTCCGAAGGAAGGCCGGTCGCCTCGGGATCTCCATCGACTTGATCCTGACCAATCATCGACCCATCGCTGCGCAAGGTGACCAGCACGTACACGTTGGGGTGGGCGCCGATGGCGTTGATCACGTTCGTCATCGGAGTCTTATAGACAGCGGCGTTGCTGAGCCAGCTGCTCACGGTTGCAAAGCTGTCCATGGACAGGGAGATGCGCACGAAGTTCGGTTTCCAGCCGCTCAGCAAACCCGACACGATGCTGGTCAGTGTCTGGTCAGGCGAGGTCATCCACAACGTGGAGTTGTAGCCGCACAGATAGATGTCATCGATGTTGACTCCGCGACCCATCCAGGGTGTGCCCGTGCCGTTTCCGTCGGACACCAAGAGCTTGCTGCCGCTGGTGTAGAGCCAGCCCGCCGGCGTGCCAGCGAGTTTGCCCCCGGTAGCGCCGCCCTGCCCTGCACTCGAAGTACCCCCGGCCGCGATGCCGCCGTTGCCGCTGCTGCCACCTGTGCTTCCCCCGGTGCTTGAGGTGCCACCCGTGGTCCCTACCCCACTGCTCGCCGTGCTCCCGCCCCTGACCGTGGTGCCACCCGTCGTTCCCCCGGACCTTGTGGTACCGCCTGTCGCACCCCCGAGGGCCGTGGTTCCGCCTGCGCTGCCACCGAGGGCCATAGTGCCACCCTTTGCCGTCATTCCTCCGGATGCTGCGCTGCCGCCCATTGCCTTCGAGCCTCCTGCGGCCATCAATCCACCGCCTGCGGGAGAACCGCCATTGCTCGTCTCGCCACCTACACCGCTGGTACCACCCGCGTTGGTCGCACCACCCGTGCTGGTCTCGCCGCCGGCAGCGCCGCCAGCCGCGCTGGTCGCGGCGCCCTCGTTGGCCGCGCCACCGGCGCCAGATCCGCCGGCCGTCACCCCCGAATCGCTGCCGTTGCTACAAGCCGCCAGCCCGAAAACCGCCAATGCCAAAACGATCCTAGCCTTGTTCATGTCGTCTCCAGTTAGTCGGCGGGAAGCTGGCATCTTACAGCAATAGCTCTTGCCCGAAAAGCTGGAGCCGGAGCCGGAGCATATAGTAGACTTTCACACCTTCGGGTTGCGCGCTGACGGCAGCCTAACCTGCTGGGGCTACGACGCCGACGGAGAATCCACTGTGCCGTCAGGTACGTTTACCCAGGTTTCCGCCGGCGGGTATCACACCTGCGGGCTACGCGCTGACGGCAGTGCCGCCTGCTGGGGTCGGAATGTGCTTGGGCAGGCTACTGCCCCGGCGGACTTGTTCAGTCAGATCTCCGCCGGCCCCGATGACACTTGCGCAATACGGGTCGACGGCAGCGCCACCTGTTGGGGCGACAATACCTACGGCAAGGCGACCCCGCCCGCGGGTAGCTTCACGCAAATCGCTGCCGGCGAGCAGTTCTCGTGCGGGCTGCGGCCCAACGGTTTTGCAAACTGCTGGGGCGGCATGGTGACCCCAGACCCGTGAGCGGCGACAGTTTCCCGGTGTCCGCCGCGCGGCCCCGCTGCAGGTCGCTGGCGAATTCTTGTAAGGAATTCGCCTGGTCATGCATCTGACTGGGCGAATCCTTATCTAGACATTCGGCGTGCTCGCTACAGTCAACATGAGAACCGTTGACAGGCCCTACCGCCTTGACCACGATCGCCGCCTGGTAGGAGAGATTCATGGCGGGATCTGAGTTCACTGACCAGGAGGCTCCACTAGTTGGGGACACTGCCCTAGCCGCGGCAGTGCGGAACGCTCCACACCTGTTGTGGCGCTCGGCGCCGGTGCGCTACGGGACGGCCGTCCTAGCCATCGCCGCCGTGGCACTGATCCAGCGCTTCACTGTGCCCCAGCAGGATCTGGCGCCGTTCGTTCTGTTCTTTGCCGGCATAGCCATCGCGTCAGTATACGGAGGTCGCGGACCGGGCTTGCTCGCGGCGCTGCTTGCGGCTTTGACGGGCAACTATTTCTTCATCAGGCCCTTCGGCCAATTCACCCTGCACGGCTCGGCACTCATCGCCACTTGTCTGTCGCTGGTCTCGGGCGTGGTCGTGGCCATCTTCTGCGGGGCCTTGCGCAAGTCGCTGGACGAAGCGAACGCCAAGGCCGCGGCACTGCGCCGGCAGGCGTGGATCATG
>PMJE01000134.1 GCA_003157315.1 Myxococcales bacterium
CGTGTACCGATCTCAACACCGACGTGAATAACTGCGGCACGTGCGGTCGAATCTGCGCGAAGACGAACGCGGGGGTGCTGACCTGCCACGCCGGGTTCTGCGATACCACCGACTGTACCCCGGGCTGGGGCAATTGCACCCAGCCGGTCGGAGTTGCGCCCGACGATGGGTGCGAGACGAACCTCAACACCAGCCTGTCCAACTGTGGCGATTGCGGAACAGTATGCAAGGCCCTCGCGCCCTCCACTGCCACCTGCACGGCAGGTCGCTGCCTGGTCACTCTGGCCTCAGGCCAGAACGCCCCCCTCGATATCGTCGCGGACGGCCTGGACGTGTACTGGACCAACGACTCCAGCATGAACCCGGGCGGCACGACCACGCCCGGTTCGGTGCTGATGATCCCCGTTGGTGGTGGCAGTCCGTCAACTCTTGCCTCCGGGCAGGAAAGCCCGGCCGGTCTAGCGGTGGAAGGGAGTGTCTACTGGGCCGACCGTCTTGACGGCACGGTGCTGAAGGTGGACCTTGCCTCCGCCGGTTCCCCTACCACGCTCGCCTCCGGGCAGAACGGTCCCCAAGGCCTCGCTGTCTACGCCAGCAATGTCTACTGGGCGACGGTCCCGAGCAGCATGGCGCCAGATGGCGCAGTGATGAAGTTGTGGGGCGGTGCCGGCAATCCGGTCACGCTCGCCTCAGGGCAGAAGAGCCCCGGAAGGATCGCACTCGACCCCGCGGGCGACGTCTATTGGACGGACCCCTCCGCGGGAACGGTGATGAAGCTGCCTTTTGGCAGCAGCTCCGTGACCACCCTCGCCTCGGCACAGAACTACCCTCTTGCCATCGCCGCTGACACCACGGGTGTCTACTGGACGAACTCCGGCGCAGGAGGAGGCATCACGGCTGACGGCGCGATCATGAAAGTGGACAGTGCTGGCACCGTCACGACCCTCGCCTCGGCACAGTACACACCCAACGCCATCGCGGTGGACGCCACCAGCGCCTACTGGACCGAGCACACCGGTTACCGAGTCATGAAGGCGCCTATTGGCGGAGGCACCCCGACAACCCTCGCCAGCGGCCAGACCTACCCCAACGGTATCGCAGTTGACGCCACGAGCGTCTACTGGGTGAGCGGGGCCGGCACCGTGATGAAGCTGACGCGAAAGTAGAATGGAAGGCCACTGTCGGGAGTTCTCGGGATTCAGAATCCGTTTCTTGCCATCCTAGTAGTTGGGCTGACAGGCGGCCATGATCAGTAAATTCCGGCCACGCTGGCGCCCGCGAAGCCTTGCCCCAGCATTGGGGTCAAGGCCACCGGACTGCTCGCGCTGGGATTGAGCGTGAAGAGCAGAATTGCGGTCGCAATACCTGCGGCCCCCACGCCGTATCCCACCCACTGCAGGGCCGCGTAGGTTTTGCCAGCGCTCTCGGCGCTCGGATTGTACTGCGACTCAGTCGTCGAAAACTTGCTCAGGGTCAGCGCCGTGCAAACCCCGCCCCCGGCCAGGCCGACCACGCCAATGCCTCCGGCAATCCAGGCCAGCGTGCTGTGGGACCGCGCCGGGGCTTGGGGCGTCGTGGTGACGGTCTCCGCCAACATCGCAGCGTTGCTCGGTTGAGACGATGCACCCGCGCCTGCCGGGGAAGGCGTCGCAGGCGTAGGGGAAGAAGGCGCAGGGGCAGATGACGCCGGCGCGGGCCCAGCCGCAGCCGTCACGGGCAGAACCGGCGGTGGGGGCGGCGCAGGCGCGGGGCTTGGGGTCGGCTGGCCGCGAAGCTTCTCCATCTCGGCCACCCACCCTTCGACCTCACTGCGATCCTCCGCGCTGATGTCGGGTGCGCGCCGCAAATACTCGCGCAGGTTGGAGAGCGCCGGCTCGGGTCGCCGCAGGTAATAGTAGCAAGCACCGAGATTGCGCGTGAGCACCAGAGTGTCCGGGTAATTGCTACACAGGCTGGAGAAGATCTTGGCAGCCTCCTCATACTGGCCATCCTTGTAGAGCTGCTTGGCCCGCTTGGCCCTGGCCGTGTCCTTCGCCGACAGGCTCGCAGCCTGGGCTCGCCCTTCGCACAGGGATGGCGACAGGCACAGCGCAGTGGCAATCGCGAGACCCAAGGACAATCTAGCCAAAGTACCAAGCATTGCTCTTCCGATCTCCTCTTCTTGATGGCAGGCGCGTTCGTCGCGGTATTTGCCAACAAGGTGGCCTGCCTGCAGCGCCATGGGTGCTCCGCGAGTAGGTTACTCCCGGCTGCATGGCGAACAAGTGAATTTCAACCGCCTTGAATGGCCGTCCCGCGGAGCTACGGCAGCCAGCCTCGACCACAAGTTGGCCTTCTTACGGCGCCAGCTTCGCCGACGGGTGCACTTGGGCGGCGACGCGCCCAAGTGGGCGTGGGTCGAGTATCGGCTGGCTCGGGGAGGCTTTGTCGAAGGATTGGCCGCAGCCCAAGCCGCTCGCGCCGGCGGTGGCTTCGCGGCTTGGAAGCGAGCACTCGCAGGGTAGCTAGAACACGGCCAGTTGTTTCCGCGCGCGACGTGGTGGACTATCTATGGGAATGCGTCTGATGTTCCGCCGAATCAGAACCGCGATGAGCGCGCCCTCTCACGAGATGGCGGCCGTGCTGTCGCGGCCCGACCGCGCCGCCTTGTACCTGGCTCGCCTCGGCCTGCGCATCATCAAGCAGTGGGTGCGCGATCGCTGCCCGCAGCAGGCGGCGGCGCTCACCTATCAGACCACCCTAGGACTGGTCCCGCTGCTGGCGTTGGTATTCGCAATTCTGCGCCAGACCCATAACTTGGAAGCCCAGTCGCGCTTGGTCGAGTTCATCTCAACCCAGGCTCTGCCTGACATGGGCGACGTGGTCAGCGAACTCGCGTCGTTTTCGGAGAAGGTCGCCACCGGCGCTGCCGGCGGACTGGGTCTGGCCTTCACCCTGGCCACTTGCTACTTCCTCTACGGCACCGTCGAGAATACTTTCAACGACATCTGGCATGTGACCGTACGGCGGTCGTGGTTCCGCAAGTTCTTGATATTCTATCCAGTCGTCACGCTGCTGCCGGTGCTGGCGGGCGCCCACCTCTACTGGTCCGGACGCCTCATCGGGTCCGGCCAGCTGGCGCGCTTTTTCGGCCCGCTCTCCATTCAATTCGGCGCGCTCTTCCTCATCAATTGGCTGCTGCCCAACATCCGCGTGCGCTTCCACGCCGCCGTGGCCGGAACCCTGGTCACCGGCTTTGCGCTGGAAGGATTGAAATGGGGGTTCGTGCATTTCGCCAAGGGCATGTTGCTCTCCAGCTACACCGGCGTGTACGGCCCCCTGGCGCTGGTGCCGCTCGTTCTATTGTGGATCTACATCTCGTGGTGGGTGGTGCTGGGCGGCGCCGAGATCGCCAACACCATTCAAAACCTGCGCCTGCTTGAAGCCGAAGAACGACGGCAT
Source organism: Myxococcales bacterium (assembly GCA_003157315.1). Next base: position 3,442 of record PMJE01000134.1, read on the forward strand.
CGCGACGACGAGCCTATCAATGGCCTGGTCGCCGCACAGGTCCTGGCTTTCGTCGCTGCAGACTACCAACGGGGCGGCAAGGGCATCGATCGCGCCTCGCTCGGCCACGAGTTCGGCCTGTCGGTGGAGGTCATCGATCACATCGCCGCTCGGCTCAAGGACCAGGGCTTCTTGGCGGAAGTGCAAGGCGACAAGGAGGGCTTCATCCCGGGCCGAGCCGCCGACAGCATCAGCCTGCAAGAAGTGCTGGCCGCGTTCCGCTCGACCGACCTGGAAGCCGCGCCAGGCAGCACCTCGCCCACACTGGCCGCGCTGATAGAAGACTTGGAAGAAGCCCGCCAAGCTCGCATCGGTGGAATCACCATTGCCGAGCTGATGCCGAAGTAGAACGTGATACCCTGGCCGTGCAAGAGGAGGCCCGTTCATGAAGAACAGCGGTTTTGTCGCACTGGTCGGACGCCGGCTGGAACACAACGACCACCTTGGCATTGGCTATCTCGAAGCAGCCCTGGTTGGCGCGGCCGTGCGCAGAAGCCGGCATGTGCTGAACCGGGTTGACGATGTCCTGCCCATCGCGCAGTCCATCTGCAAACAGCCGCCCGATGTGGTTGGCCTGTCCTTGCAGGACGGTGGTTCAGCCGTGCTGCCGCTCGCGCTGGGTGAGCTGTTGCGACGGCTGGGCTACCCTGGCCACATCACCGCCGGTGGGCCGTTCGCCACCCTGGCGCGCACGTGGCTGCTCGGCCGCTACGCTTGGCTGGACAGCGTGGTGCGATTTGCCGGCGAGGCGCCCTTGCTTGCCTTGGTTCGGGCCTTGGCGCGGGGCGAGTCGATTGCCTGCGTGCCCGGTCTGTCAACCCGCGCGGGCGACGGTCCTCCCGCCGACGTGCTCAGCCCGCTTCCCACCACGCTGGTACCCGTCCGCCACGATGGCATGCGCCTGCTCGGCCGCAAGGTGGCGCATGTGTCTGCCACCCGAGGCTGCGCCGGCCGGTGCAGCTACTGCGGCCCCGCGGCCTTGCAGGACGCCGAGGTTGCCGAGGGTCTGCGCGCGGGTCACTCGCGACGGCACCTGGCTGCTTTCGGCGTGGGAGGCGTGCGCCGACGGAAAGTGGTTGACGTCGCTGACGAGCTGGCCGGCCTAGCGCGGTCGGGCCATGGATACGCGTACTTTGTCGACGAACACGTACTGCCCTACCGGGAAGCGGATGCCCTGGCCTGGCTTGCCGAACTGCAAAGCCGGCTCAAAGCCGCGAAGGCTCCGGCGCTTGCTCTCGGGTGCATGCTGCGTGCTGAACGGGTGACCCAAGCCGTCGTGCGACGCTTCTGCGAGGTTGGGCTGGCACGTTGTTTTCTTGGCATCGAGTTTCCCNNCTTCGCCGAAATAGGGCTGGCCCGCTGTTTTCTTGGCATCGAGTTTCCCAGCGCTGAGCAAGGGCGATGGTTCCGACGACGGTGCAACCCCGAGCATGCGCTGTCGCTTCTGCAGGAGCTGGACAGGGCTGGCGTCGCAAGCGCGAGCAACCTGATGCTCGTGCATCCGAATTCGACGGTCGCGTCGATCGAGGAAGGGCTGCGGTTTCTGGACCGCATCGAGCATGGCCTCTTCGATGTGACCCGAATGAAGGCATATCACGGCACCCAGCTCTACCAGCGTTTGCTGCGCGAGGGGCGTCTGCGCGGCAATCCTCTGCGCTGGGACTACCGACTCGCCGATCCGATCGCCCAGCGATTCACCGAACTGCTCGCGCGGGTTCGCATGGAGGCATTTGGCGACTACAGCCTGACCCAACGGCTTTACGACTGTCACACGGCGCTGGCCGTCGCACGCCGCGCGGATGCACGCCTGTCGGCAGCCGGGTTGGGCGAAGCGCTTGCGGATCTGCGGACTCGCCTCAATTGCTTCACCATCGAGTCTTTGCGCAAGACCCTTGCCGGGGCGCAGGGCATGTCCGATCGCAGACAGGCGAATGATCTCGTCCACGCCCTGGCCGAAGGTGCGCTCGGGTTCTGCGCTGAGATCGGAAGCTTCGAAACGGAGGTCAATCGTCTCTTCGGTGCGTCCGAGCGACGCTTTTCGCCCATGGCAGCGGCGGCGGCATCGAGCTTGATCTTCCTCTTCGCCTCGGCAAGCTGCGGCTCGCACCCGATAGGGGTTTCGCGGCCAGAGGCAGGCGTCAGCGCAGACGTTCAACCTGTTTCAGAAGCGAGCGTCAGCATAGACGCGCAACCTGATTCAAGAGTGAGCATCACAATAGACGCGCAGCCTGATTCAAGAACGAGCGTCGCCATTGACGCTCAACCCGATGCAAGAACGAGCCTCAGCATTGACGCTCAACCCGATTCTGCTGAAATCAATCCCAATACCTGCTCTGACGATATCGATCGCACGGTGAAGGACCGGATAGCTGCCGCCGTACCGTGTTTCTCGGGCTATGTCGACCGTTGCAGCGATGGTTCCAAGCTTTGTGCAAGTTTCTACCTGTCCCAGGGCTCTGGTCCAACCGTCCTAGGATGCGACCAGGCCACCTCAGACCGACTCAATCAGTTGGGAGTGCAGGCCGCCGACTCGCTGGCAGGCCTCGACCCTAGCGGCTGCAGCCTCTATCCCGGTTCCGTTGTTGCCAACCCCGACAACGAGAAGTTGGCGAGCGCAATCTCTAGCTGTGGCGCCGCAGGCTATCCCGTCCGCTATGCCATCGTTCTCGACAGCAACGGCGCCGTCGTCGACGTGCGCAGCCGGGCGGACGGCAGCAGCAACTCCCAGGTCCTGAACTGCATTCTTACGGTGCTCGGCGGTCTGACCTTCCCGTGCCTAGCCGACTCCCAGCTCTGCCCCGAGGAGATAATCGCGGAATGACAGGGCAGAGCGAGCCGGCGCTTCATCCCCTTTCCAGGTACGTGTAGCCCGACAGACCTTCCTCGTACATGCGCAGCAGCGAACGCGTCTCCTCCAGACTCATGCCGTTGGTGCGCACCGCCTGCTCGGCAAAGCGACGCACGCGCGCCAGCAGGTCGTCGCGCGCGTAGCTGACGTACTTGAGCACGTCGGTCACCGTGTCGCCGGTCACCACGTGCTCGATCTGATAGCCGCCGCCCGGCGCCAGCGACACGTGCACGGTGTTGGTGTTGCCGAAGAGATTGTGCAGATCGCCCAGGATCTCCTGATAGGCCCCGGCCAGGAACACGCCCAGAAAATACCCTTCGCCGTGGCTGTACGGGTGAAGTTCCAGCACGTTCTTCACATCGCGCCGGTCGATGAAGTGATCGATCTTGCCATCGGAGTCGCAGGTGATGTCAGCCAGCACCGCCCGCCGGGTGGGCTCCTCGCCCAGCCGGTGAATCGGCATGATGGGAAAGAGCTGGTCGATGGCCCAGATGTCGGGCAGCGACTGGAACATGGAGAAGTTGCAGAAATAGGTATCCGACAGCGCGCGCTCCAGGCCCTCGAACTCCTCGGGCGCCTCGCGCATCTCGCGCACGACCTTGAGCACGCGCTGGCAGATGGCCCAGAAGATGTCCTCGGCGATCACTCGCTCGGTCAGTGACAGGCTGCCGAGCGAGAACAACGACAGCGCCTCTTCGCGATACTCCAGGGCGTCGTGGTACGCCTCGCGCAGATTCTTGCTGGAAATGTCGCGGGCCGTGTCGAACATGTTGCGCACCAGGCGCGAAACATTGTCGGGCAGCTTGTCGGGTGCCTTGCCCACGTCGAACTCGCCCACGCCCAGCACGTCGATGGCCAGCATGGAATGGTGGGCAACCACCGCGCGCCCCGATTCGGTGACGATGGTGGGATGGGCGACGCCGGCCGCATCGCACACCTCCTGCAGGCCGAACACCAGATCGTTGGCGTACTCTTGCAAGGTGTAGTTCATCGACGANNGCGAAGTTGGTCTGCGACCCGTCGTAGTCCACGCCCAGGCCGCCGCCGGCGTCGAAGTACTTGAGCGGCGCGCCCAGACCGACGATCTCGACGAAGAAACGGCTCGCTTCGCGCATGGCGTTCTTGATGGCACGGATGGCCGAGATCTGGCTGCCCAGGTGGAAGTGGATCAGCTCGAAGCAGTTGAGCATGTCGGCGTCGCGCAGAAAACGCACCGCCTCGACCACCTCGCGCGTGGAGAGGCCGAACTTGGATCGGTCGCCCCCGGATGCCTCCCAGCGGCCCGAACCCTTGGAGGCCAGTTTCACCCGGATCCCGATGCGGGGCTTGACCCCGATTCTCTTCGCGGTGGACGCGATGAGGTCCAGTTCGGAGAATTTCTCCACCACAATGAGCACCTTGCGCCCGAGCTTCGAGCACATGAGCGCGGTCTCGATGTACTCCTCATCCTTGTAGCCGTTGCACACGATGAGCGCTTCCTCGTCGTCGAGGATGCCCATCACCGCCAGCAGCTCGGGCTTGGAGCCCGCCTCCAGGCCGTAGTGGTAGGGCCGGCCGAACTCCACGATCTCCTCCACCACGTAGCGGTGCTGGTTGACCTTGATGGGGTACACGCCGCGATACTCGGCCTTGTAGCCGTACTCGGTGATGGCGCGCTTGAAGGCCTCGTGCAGTTCCACCACGCGGCTGCGCAGAATGTCCGAGAAACGAATCAGCAAGGGAAGCCCGATGCCCCGGCGCACCACCTCGTCGATTAGTTCTTTTAGGTCGATGGAGCCGGCCTCGGATCCCTGCGGGTGGCACACGACGTGGCCCAACTCGTTGATGGAAAAATAGCCCTGACTCCAATATGGGATGCCGTAGGTTTCGGCGGAGTCCGCGATGGTCCATTTCCGCGGGATTCCGTTGCTCATGGCCGCTACGTTGAAGAAAACTTGCACGAAATTCCACAAGAAAACTCAGCCGACCTGCGGAAAGGGACTCCGGCTAGTGCGAGGCGCGGCATGGGTGCGCGTCGCCAACGGTTTCGCGGGCGAGTCGTGCTACCCTGTCGACCATCGTGGCGAGCACATTCGGACAGCTCTTTCGCATCGCAACCTGGGGTGAATCACACGGCCCGGCCGTGGGAGTCGTGGTGGACGGCTGCCCGCCGCGTGTGCCCATCACGGCAGAGGAGATCCAGGTCGAGTTGGACCGGCGCCGGCCCGGTCAGAGCCGCATCACCTCCCGTCGCGATGAAGCGGATGCGGTGGCCATCCTGTCGGGCGTGCATGACGGTCTGACCCTCGGTTCGCCCATTGCGCTGCTGGTACGCAACTCTGATGCCCGCTCCGGCGACTACCAGGAAATCCGGCAGGCATTTCGGCCGTCGCATGCCGACTACACCTACCAGGCCAAATACGGGATTCGTGCGACCGCGGGCGGTGGCCGGGCCAGCGCACGCGAAACTATCGGTCGGGTCGCGAGCGGTGCCATCGCACGCAAGCTGCTGGCCGAGCGGGCCCAGATTGATATCGTGGCCTACGTGAAGCAGGTCCACGCCTTGGAGGCCACGGTAGACAGCGGCAAGGTCACGCGCAAGGACGTGGATGCGAATATCGTGCGCTGCCCGGATGCGGCAGTCGCCGACCAAATGATCGCGCTCATCGATCAGACCCGCGCCGACGGTGATTCACTGGGCGGTGTGGTCGAGGCAGTGGCTCGCCACGTGCCCGCCGGGCTGGGCGAGCCGGTGTTCGACAAGTTGCACGCCGATCTCGGCAAAGCCTTGCTCTCGATCCCGGCCTGCAGGGGATTCGAGGTGGGGAGCGGCTTTGCCGGCACACGCATGCATGGCTCCGAGCACAACGACATCTTCTATGCCGAGAACGGGCGCATCCGCACCCGCACCAACCGTTCCGGCGGCATCCAGGGCGGCATCTCCAACGGCGAGGACATCATAGTGCGCGCCGCCTTCAAGCCCGTGGCCACCATCCTGCGCGAACAGGAGACGGTGGACGTCGACGGCAATCCCACAGTGCTCAAGCCACGCGGCCGCCACGACCCCTGCGTGCTTCCGCGCGCAGTAACCATCGTCGAAGCCATGCTGGCCCTGGTGCTGGCCGACCACTTCCTGCGCCAGCGGGCGCTGGGCTAGCTATTTCTCACAGAGAGCCCAGAGGTCGGAGGAAAAGGAAGAGTCGAACCGGACGGAACCAACCCTTCCTTCTCTCCTCTGTCTCCCTGCCCTCTGCGCTCTCCGTGAGAAACAGCTAACCCGCTCTGCTTCCCCAGCCAGCGTGCAAACGCGACCCGATGGCCGCGCGATAGTAGCGGGACGGCATTTCGTGTCCCACCAGGCTGGCCGCCAGGCCCGAACAAGCGATCAACTTGTCGAGATCGACTCCGGTCTTCACTCCCATACTTTCCAGCATGTTCACCACATCTTCCGTGGCCACGTTGCCTGAGGCACCCGGGGCGAACGGGCAGCCACCCAGCCCACCCAGCGCCGTGTCGATGGTGGTGATGCCCATTTCCAGCGCTACCAGAATGTTTGCCAGCGCGGTGCCGCGCGTGTCGTGAAAATGCACTGCCACGGCCTCGCGAGGTGTTTCGGCCAGGACCAAGGCGAGAACGTCACGTACCTGGCGCGGATTGGCCACCCCGATGGTGTCGCCCAAGGAAACCTGGTAGCAGCCGACCGTGCGCAGGGCAGCCGCCAACTCCACCGCTTTGGCGGGGTTGACCGCGCCCTCATAGGGACAGCCGTACACGGTTGAGACATATCCGCGCACACGCATGCCGGCCGAGCGCGCGTTCGGCACGACATCCGCAAGAACCCGCAAGGTCTCCGCGATGCTCTTGTTCACGTTCTTGCGGTTGTGGCTTTCCGACGTGGAGATGAACACTGCGATCTCAGGCAGCGTCGCGGCCTGCGCTGCGACCAGGCCCTGCGGGTTGGGCACCAACGCGGAGTAGATGATTCCAGGACGGCGCACAACCTGCCGCGCCACCTCGCCCGCGTCGGCAAGCTGCGGGACCCACTGCGGGTTGACGAAGCTCGTGATCTCGATGGCGCGCAGGCCACAGACCGAGAGCGCGTCGATGAGCGCGACCTTGTCCGTCGTCGTCACCAGGCGGGTCTCGTTCTGCAGGCCATCGCGCGGCCCCACCTCGAAGAGCGTGACCTCGGCAGGCAAATGATCGAACACGGCGACGCCTGCTAGCCGACTGCGATCGTCTTGCTCTGCGCCAGCAACCGATCGCACAGATCGTCGGTCATCCCGTCGAGGGTGTCGAGCACAACATCCGCCGCCGACTGGTCGTATCCAAGGTAGTTGGCGGCCCGAACCGCGATCACATGCGCGCCCGCAGCCCGTCCCGCCAGAATGCCCGGCTCGGCGTCCTCCACCACGATGCAGGCGGCTGGGGGCACAGCGAGCATGCGCATCGCCGTCAGATACGGCTCGGGATCCGGTTTGCCCTTGCTGTAGTCCTCGGCTCCGAGCAAGACCCGAAAATCGCTGAGCATTCCCAGCCCGGCAACCGCCTCGTGCACTTCAATCCGGCTGGCACCCGAAACCACGGCCAACTCCGCTCGACGGCCGAGACGCTTGATGGCATCGCGCACCCCGGGCAGGGGCTGGTACCCCTTGTGCGCGAGCAGTTGGCGTTTCTCCTCCACCGCCCGCGCGATGACCTCGTCCATCCCAGCCTGCAGCCCATGGCCGCGGCGAAGCATCGCGTATATCTCATTCCAAGAGTGGCCCACCACGAAGTGACGCTCGCCAGCGTCAAGCTCAACCTTCCAACGCCGCAGGGCCAGCACGACCGACTCCACATTGTCGCGCTCGGTGTCGACCAGGGTTCCATCGAGATCGAAGAGGATTGCAGCGCGGAAGGACATCTTTCGGCGGTGGATTATACGGGGCTGCGTTGGCACGCCAGCGACCTTTTTGCTAAAACATCTAATGTGGGACGCAAGGATTCGATTCGAGCCGCACCGCCCAGCGCGAAGGATTTGCTGCGCGAGAACGCGGATCTGCGCAATGAGCTCGCCCGGTTGGAGTCCGGTCGCACTCTCGCCTACCGCGACGAGCTTACCGGCTTGTGGAACCGCCGCTACTTCACCGAGCGTCTCACCGAGGAGTTGGGCCGCGCCCGTCGGCAACCGCAGCGCCACGTCGGCATCATGATGGTCGATGTCAACGACCTCGCGGCCATCAATGACGCCCACGGCTATGAGGAAGGGAATCTGGTCCTGCGCTGGGTGGCTGAGCTTTTCGAACGCTCGCTGCGCGCCCACGACGTGATCTGCCGAGTCGGAGACGATGAGTTCGCGGTGCTCCTCCCCGAGATCGGGGTGGCGGGAGCCGAGCCGCTTCTCGCGCGGCTGCGCGCGGCGCTGTCCGAGACCCGCACCGGCGCTTCCTTCTCGATCGGCCTCAGCTTTGGATTCGCCGACTATCCCGAGGATGGCACCACCTGCGACCAGCTCATGCGCGTGGCCGAGGACCAGATGCACCTGGACACACACCGCCATAGAATCGCGTCGGCAAGCTCGCCCATCCTTCGGCCGCCGCAAGCGGCTGTGCAGACATGACGATCGCGCACGGGAGCAGCGCGAACCCGTCGAGATTTACAGTGCCGCTCGAGAGACTGTAAACTAGGGTTCGCAATGGAAGCGTCTGCAACTCGTGTCCTTGGTCAGAGCAGCTCCGATGCCTCGGCCGGGCAAGCGGGCAGGCAGGTGGCAGGGGCGCAGCTGGTGGGCCGCACCGGCTTGGGCCTCGCCTTGGCGGTCACCTTGGCCCTGGGCGCCTGCCGGCAACGCAGCACCGAGGTAGAGCAGATCCCAGTGGCGGCTAGCGGGGACTCAGGGGCGAGAGACGGCATCTCGCTGATTCCGTCGAACCGAGACGCGAACCGTTCCGCTGAGGGCGGGTTGGCTCTGGATGCAAAACTTGATGGCGGGCTTTGCCCTGGGGCCAATCTTCAGACTGACCCACAGAACTGTGGCGGATGCAAAAACATCTGCACGATTCCGCACGCCCAAGCGGGCTGTGTGGCTGGCCTTTGCGTGGTAGCCACCTGCGGCTCCGGCTATGTGGATCTCGACCGCAAGCCAGAAAACGGCTGCGAATGCCTGCAAAGCAACGGTGGCGTCGAGATCTGCGATGGCGTGGACAACAACTGCAACGGCCTTGTCGACGAAGGCTTCAACTTGCAAAGTGACGCCGCCAACTGCGGCCAGTGCGGCAATGTGTGCAGCTTTGCCCACGCCACGGGACGCTGCCAACAGGGGCAGTGCGGGTTCACTTGCCTGCCCGGCTATGTTGATCTCGACGGCAGGCCTGAGAACGG
>PMJE01000345.1 GCA_003157315.1 Myxococcales bacterium
CCCCGCAGGTGAAGTTGCTGCCGCTCCCGGCGCTGACCGAGACGAAACTTCCCGCCGGCGGCGTGGCCTGGCCGTTGCTGTTGAGGCCGCAACATGCAATGCTGCCGTCGCTTTGCACGGCGCAGGTGTGATTGGCTCCCGCGCTGATCGAGGCGAAGGTTCCTGCCGGTGCGGTGGGCGCCTGACCGTTGGCGTTCGATCCCCAGCAAACCGCGCTGGCGTTCGTCTTGATTGCGCAGGTGTGACTGCCACCCGCGCTGACCGAGGCGAAGTTGTTTCCCGCCGGCGGTGAGGCCTGGCCGTTGGTGTTCAATCCCCAGCACGCGACGCTGCCATCCATCTTCACCCCGCAGTTGTGATTGTCGCCGGCGCTGATTGAGGCGAAGGAACCAGACGGCGCAGTGGCTTGACCGCTGCTGTTCGATCCCCAGCAGGTGGCGCTGCCATCTGTCTTCAACCCGCAGGTGTGGAACGCCCCCACGCTGACTGAAGTGAAAGTACCAGTCGGTGGCGCAGACTCCCCGTAGGTATTCGAGCCCCAGCAAGCCACGCTGCCGTCGCTCTTGACCTGGCAGGAATGAGTCGCGCTAGTGCAACTCACAGACGTGGCCACCGCAGCCGCACTCAGCGCCAACGCCCTCAGCCAGAAATGGTCAGTGGGATACACTAGTCTCAAGCTGGCATTATCCTATGCCGCGGGAGGATAATCCCATGTTTGGCGGTTCGCGTCTGTTACGCTTGTGTTATGCCTTCAGGCCCTGAGTCGTCACAATTCGTTAACTTGGCCACTTGGCAGCGTGTAGCAAATCCCGTCCGCGACGATCGACGACCTCAGGGCGTGACCTCGAAATCGTAGCCGGCGAAATCGGTGCCGCCGCGGCTGTCGTGCAACACGACCCACATATGGACCGGGTCCGGACCTGGAGCGCCAGGTGTCCAGGTATTTTCGGCGAAGGTTTCGGTCTCAAATTCGCTTCGCCCAGTGACGTCGTGTTCAAATGTCCCTGCGGTTGCGTACCAGGAAACCCGCATGGCTTCGTTGTGATAGATGAGCGCCTGCTGGAGCACGTCCCATGCGGGGTAGTTTTCCACCGAGTCGGCAGGCCAGTTGACCGCAAGCGACACGGCCTGCCCAGCCGCAACTGGGAAAAGTGCGCCCCCGGCTGAGACCGGAGGCACCTCGACCGGATCAGAGCCGGGCTCCTGCGACGTCAACGAGGCGATCACCGGGTTCTGGTTGAGCGTGTAGTTGGCGTACTCGCGTACGGCCGGAGCCGGAGCATTGGCCAGGCCGCAGTAGATGCGCTCTAGCTGGAATGCCTCGATCGAGTCCTCGGTCGCCATGCCGGCGCGGAGTAGATCCTCAGGAACCGCCAGGCCAAGCCGCACCGGCAGGTAGTATCCACCGGTGACGTCAGGATCCCGAGGCCGATTGGCTGGCTGGTTCCCAACCGGGGCTGGTATGGATGGTCCGAACAGGGAACAAGAGTCGTACGGAGCGGGTGCAGAGTAGGTGTCGAGCGAGTCACCAGCTACGCCGGGCAAGGCATTCTGGTCGAGGCAGGCGGAGCTCACCGAGTTGCTCTCCGTAGGTGGCTTGGGCTGGTCGCAAATGGCCCAGAGCAGGGGCGAGGAGATGTCAGCGCCGGTTGCCGGAACCCGGCCGCTACTGTCGACGGCCAGTGCCTGGTAGTGAACCGTCGGATCCGCGGCCTTGGGATCGACCTCAGCCGGCTCGCCCTTCACGGCCAAGATCGCCGGTCCGCTGATCAGAGAAATGGGCGGCCCCACCTGCGGCTTGCAGGCAGAAAGCAAAAGAAGTGCGGCTCCGATGCTTGCTGGTTTCATCAGAACTCCATGCGCACCCCGACCACCGCCAGAACCGGCAACCCCGTGATGTAGCTGCGCTGGCTGTAGTCGGCACTGTAGATGATTTCCTCGGGGTTTTTCCGGTTGGTCACATTTTGCACGTCAGCGAAGACGTTGAACTTGAGACGCCGAAACACGAAGGCCTTCTCCAGCCGAACGTCAAGCGAGTAGAATGCGGGAATGCGGATCGAGTTCTGCGCACCAAACACCGGCTCGTACTGCTGAGTTGAGGCATTGAAGTAGGCACCAACGACCGGCGTGCGCGGCGCGCCGGTGGTGTAGCGAAAGCGCGCCCCGGCGAGAAAGCCGCGGGTGATCTCGTAGCTGGCCAGCAGCGCGAGTACGTGGGTCTGGTCGTAGTCGAACAGGCGCCAGTTGCTGTCCGGCCGATCTTTGCGCTCGCTGCGGATAAGCGAATAGCTGAACCAGCCGAAGAAGCCCTTGGCCAGCTCCTGCCGCAGCAGTGCCTGTCCGCCATAGCTGCGGCCGATCCCGGTCTGCTCCAATGACTGGCCCACTGGCGGCGAAGGCAGTCCGCTGCGCGCCACCAGATCGTAGAGCCGCTTGTAAAACCCCACCGCCTCGAAAATCAAGGTTCCCGTTAGCTTGTAGGAGCCGCCGGCGCTGACGTGAAATGCTGACGAGCTGGACAGATTCGGATTGCCGAAGACCGGACTGAGATCCTCGACCGCAGGCGGTTGCCCGTAGATTCCAGCGCCCCCGGTGAAGGTCAGCTTGCGGGTAGCCCGGTAGGCAAGCGACAGTCTGGGATTGGGTATCCAGGCCAGTGGCCCGGGAAACGGATTCTTGGCCAGGTCCATGCGACGGTAGCCCACGTCGGGCGTCTGGTAGGTGTGGGGAAGCCGCAGGCTACCGTCGATCAGCGTGGGCTCGAAGCGAAATCCGGGCGTCAGGGTAAAGCGGCCGAGGTTGATCTCAGCAAAGATGTAGGGTGCGGCCGAAAGCAAATTGACCTTCCAGCGATCGGACGCCAGATCAGTCCCGGGCGCTTGGCCGAATACCGTGATGTCGCCTTCACGGGCCGGCAGTTCTAGGGATCCAACCCGGTCCGAGGTGCTGCTGCGCCCTTGAAAATCCAGGCCCATGGACAGGACCGTATTGCTCGCCACCCGGCGCCGGTACGAGGCGCGCAGGGCGTACTGCCAGGCAATGGTGTCGAGCACCATGGGCGTGCCGCCGAAATTCCACTGTTGCTGGTTGTGGTCGTAGCCCAGAGACGGCGTCACGGCGATGCTGGAACCGTCGGAGAACAGGCGCGTGTAGCGCACGATGAAACGCCGGTAGAGCAGGTTCTGGTCCTGGGTCTTGACCTCGAGCGGATCGGACGAGGGAACCGTGCGGGTAAGGTGATCGTCCGAAGCCAGGAAGGTCGCGGACAGCTCCTCATCCTTGCCCAGGGTGGCCGAAACCCGTGCTTGATAGTCGTCGTAACGAGGAATGGGGAAAAAATCGCCCACGTCTTTTGACACCGCGGCCTTCAACGTCTGGTCGAGATAGCCCTGCCGGCCAGATACCGCCAGCCGAAGATTGGGCGTGATTGAGGCCCTCACCATGCCCGAGACGTCCATCACATCCGCAGCCACGTAACCATGCACGCCCTCGCGCCCGGGGTCCTGCAACTCGATGCGCACCAGCCCGCCCAGCCCGCGGCCGTAGTCGGCCCCGTACGAGCCCGGCGATAGTTCGATGGAACGCACCAGGTCCGAGTTGATGGTCGAGCGCATGCCGCCCACGTGGTATAGCGCCGGGATCTCGACCCCGTCCACGTTGACCCGAGTGTCCTGCGGCGCTGAGCCCCACACGATCAGCGCGCCCGAGCCAAAAGCGGAGCGGCCCACTCCGGGCAGGTTTTGCACGACCTTGAGCGTGTCGCCCTGGGTGCCGGGGACGCGCTTGGCCTCTTCCGTTCGCACGCGGGTTTCGACGACCTCTTTCCTGATGCGCGGCGCCCGAACCACCGCCTCTTCATCCACGTCGGCTTCTTTGGCCTCGACCATGTACTTGACCGACTTCTTCTTGCCCTTGCTGATGACCTCTTCGGTCTTGATGGTCACCAGCTCGCGCGAGGACAGCTCGATGGTGTGCGGGCCGGGCGGCACGTCGGTGAAGGCGAAGGCACCGTCCTGGTCGGTGGATGCCTCGACCCCTTGATCCACGATCCGGACCTTGACCCCGCGCGAGGGAACCTTTGTGAACCGGTCCATGACCACGCCTTCCAGGTTGACCTGTGGGCCCACCGGCACAAGTACCTCCTTGACCACGAACTTGTACGCGTACTGGATCTTGACCGGCACCGGCGCTCCATCCAGGGTGGCGGGCTCGAACTCGAACTGCCGGGCCGCGGCCACCGCAGCCGCGTCGAAATCGGGACCGGCGGGCACCACCACCTCCACGTTGCCTACCCGTCCACTGTCTTCCACTTCGATGGAAAGCACCACCTTGGCGCCCGTGCCGGCGGCGCGTTTGTCTTCCGGGTAAACCGCTTCGACGAACTTCTTCAGCTTGGGCGGTTTCAGGCCCTTGGCGGCTTCCTCCGGCTCGCTCGGCGGAGACTGGCCCCGCGCTGTCAGGGGAAACCCTGCCGCAAGGAAGAAGGCAGCGGCAACTGCGAAGAAACGCATGGTTTCGGAGCCTATGGGTAGTCGAACTCGAAGGCGGTGATGCCGGCGCCCGCCGTCGGAGCCTCCCGGGTGGCGGCGGCGGTGAGCACGCCCGAGGCCTCGCC
>PMJE01000606.1 GCA_003157315.1 Myxococcales bacterium
CAGGGTGGTGTGGAACCAACCCGTGATGTCCGCGTTGGCGATGGGCTCTTGGTTGAAATGGATCTTGCCCACGCGCAGGGGAAAATCGGTGGTGCCACCGGATTCCACCCGCTGCACTGTTCCTCGTGGCAGCCCGTTGACCAGCTCGGTCATGTCGATGTCGTTGCCTGCCACCGGTTGGATGTCGCCGATACTGACCGTGACCTTCGCGGTCATGCCCAGTAGAGTCTGCCCGGACATGCGCTGGTACTCGACGGAGACCTGGTCGCCCACCAGGGTGAGCCGTACCGAGTTGAAGTCCAGTGGGTACACCTGAGACATGCTGCCGTACAGTCGATTGGGTGGGTCGCCGCAACTGGCGAGAAGAAGCAAAGGAACGAGAAGCAGAGTTGCGCGCATCAGGGCTCCTTGGCAACGCGCAGGATGGACTTGCTGGCCCCTGCGACAACATCGTAGGATGTCTGTTGGAAGGCGATCACGGCTTTCCCGCCCACGAAAGCCAGCGCGGTGTATTGGCCGTCGTTGACGCCGCTTACGGCGCTGACTTGCTGAATGTTCCAGGTTCCCGCGCTACGGCGGGCCAAATATAGGCCATCCTTGTTCATATCGCAGCCCTGGGCCACGCCGTAGTCGTTGCAGCGATAGTACGCGATCACGGGATTGCCATCGGCGTCGAAGGCCAATGAGGGGTAATAGCCGGTCACGCCGTCACTATCCACATCCTCTGCCGCGGTCCAGGTGCTTCCGTCGCTGGATTCGCTGTAGGCCAGCAGCTGACGAGCCTCATCAAAGTAGGCAAGCGCATGCAGACCCTGGCGGCTGACCGCAAAACCGATTTGTTCGCGGATCGCCCCGACGAACAGTTGCTTCGATTCCCAACCCTGGTCGGTTTCATGGTCCAGCCAGATGGCCGGCACGTGCTCGTTGTAGTGAACGATGGCAGCTTTGCCCGCCGGCGAAAAGCCGAGCCGGATGTAACTGCCGCCGCCACGGGCCACGTCCGCGGTGAAGATGGAATAGGTATCGCCGCGAGCGAACTCCACATCCGAACTGTTGAAGTCCGTGTCTGCGAAGCCAAAGTGCAGGTCGCGGAAGGCCACCGCCAGCTTGCCCGAGGATGGATCGAGCGCCAGTGCAGGCCAGTAGCCGGTCGCATCGCCTAGATTGCACACGTTCTGGGCCGCTGCGGACGTGCAGTTGGCCGCCTGGTCCAGCGGCATGCCGCTGGACTGGGAACCCGCCGCGATGGTACTCGGCGTTCCCAACACCCCGCCGCTCACGCTGGCTAGAAGCATATCCGAGGCCCCGCAGCGGAACTGCGCTGACGGGCCGCCCGTGTAGGCCAGCATCGGCACACCCGCACTGTCGAACGCCAGCCCCACGCCCATCATGGCGGCGTAGGGCAACTCAGTGACGATGGTTCCGACAAAACCGCCGGCGGAGGGAAGCACGACGCATATCTTGAATTCCAGGGCTGTTGTGGCGGCGCGACCTTCGACGGTGCATGGGGCCTGGTCACTGGTTTGTACAAGGGAGGCAAAGGCCACCTGCGTATCAGCGGCTGCGGCCACGGTCTGATAGCCCGCCTGATCGCCCGCCTGCGGCCCGCATCCGGAAACATCGAAGAACTGCCAAACTACGGGGCCGGTTGCCGTATCCGCCGCCTGTGCGTCCCGCTTGAAGACACCTGCATCGGGCTCATCGCCACTGCCCCCTGAGCAGGACAGACCGAAGGTTCCTACCATCGCAACCGACAAGATGATCGTTATACGCACGCCCAGTCAGTGTCCACCCACAGAGTTGGTCCGTCAACCTGGTGGGGCAAGGTGAACAAGGGTACTCATCAGTACGTGTGACCACGGAGGCCGCAGAGGAAAATGGGAAGGAGCGAAAGTGTTCTGTCCGGTCCGAGCCCAACCTTCTTCTCTTCCGATCTCTGTGACCTCAGTGCCCTCTGTGTGAAATAGCTAACTTCCCTCCCGTCGAGCCACGATCTCTTCGATGCGCGTACGCAGATCGCCGTCGCGCAGGGTGACGGTCACGTCGTCGCCCTGCTGCAGACCGGCACAGCTTCGCAGCACTTGGCCCCCTGGCCCGCGCGTCAGGCTGTAGCCGCGATCCAACACCTTGAGCGGCGAGAGCGCGTCGAGTTTGCCCGCGAGCGATTCCAGAGAAAGACGTCGATGCGCTACCAAAGAGGTTCCTGAGGCGAGCAAACGCCGCTCGGCTGCGGCCAGCGCGGCACGCTGATCGGCGATCTGGCGCTGGGGGTGCGAACGGAAAAGCCGCGCTTCGAGCGAGCGCAAGTCGGCGCGGCGCTGGGCGCTGGCGGCGTGCAGGGTACGGACCGCGCGTTCCACGAAGTCGTCCAGACCCTGACGGCGCAGGTCGATGAGTCGGCGGGGATCGCCGAGCGCGGCTCGGGTTCGTTCCAGACGCAGGCGCAGCGAGCGCGTCTCGGCGTGTAGGGCGCGGCCCAGGCGCCGACCCAGAAGATGCAGCTCGGCCAGCAGTTCCGCCGCCACTGGCACGGCCAGCTCAGCCGCCGCTGAAGGCGTTGGCGCACGCAGGTCGGCCACGAAGTCAGCGATGGTGAAGTCAGTCTCGTGGCCCACCGCCGAGATGACCGGTACCGGGCAGGCGGCAATGGCCCGTGCCAAGGCTTCGTCGTTGAAGGCCNNCACGATGACCACGTCCACATCAGGAACCTTCACGATCTCCGCCAATGCCGCCGCGATGGCAGCGGCCGCGCCTTCCCCCTGCACCGGGCTGGGCGCCAGCAGAATGGGCACGGGAAAGCGGCGGTGAGCCACCCGCACGATGTCGCGAATCACGGCACCCTGGGCCGAGGTCACCACACCGAGCCGGCGTGGCAGAAAGGGCAGGGGACGTTTGCGTTCCGGATCGAAAAGACCCTCGGCTGCCAGCTTCTGCTTGAGCTGCTCGAAAGCCAGCGCCAGGGCACCCGCGCCGGTAGGCTCCATCCCGTGGACGGAGAGCTGGAACCGGCCGCGCGCTTCGTAGATGGTCAGGCGGCCACGGCAACGCACTTGCTGCCCGTCTTGCAGCCGAAAGCGCAAGCGAACCGCCTCCCGTGCGTACATCACGCAGTCGAGTTGCGCCTCCGCGTCCTTCAAAGTGAAGTACAGATGTCCATTGGCCGAGCGCTTGAGCCCGGACACTTCGCCTTCCACGCGCAGATCGGAGAAGCGGGATTCCAGAGTCAGGCGGGCAGCGCGCACCAGATCAGACACAGCGAAGATGCGCGTCTCCGGGGCTGCGGGCGATTCGCCGTGCGCCGGGCCGTGCGCCGGCGCGGCGCTGGCACCCGCACTACGCACGGGCGCAGCCACATCGGATGCCGGTGCTGTTTCGGTGATCGGGGCGGCCTGCGATGGCGGCTGCGCTGCCAATCGGCTGTCGAATGAGAGCTGGCTTGAGTCGTTCTCAGATGCAGGCTTGAGGGCCGCATCCGGCAGGGTTTTGCCTCGGCGCGGACTCACCGCAATCCCCGCGCAGCCGCACGTTCGTAGTCGGCGGCATTGGTGCGCAAGGCTTCCAGATCCGTGCTGGCCGTCCGCTTAAGCGCGTCCGCCTCCGCGGCCAGACCCGCGAAGCCCCAGCCGAACGAGGCCTTGCTGGTCTTGCGAAAGAGGAGACGACCAGCGGGCCACACGATCTCGGCCTGGTTGCCCGCGGCGTTGACCACCGGCGCTCGATCGCCGGCGGCCGCGAGCTGGGCGGCCAAGCTGGGCCACAATTCGGGGGACAGCGACTTGGCGAAGAGAGCGGCGGCATTCTCGCTGGTGGCCGCCGGCGCAAAACGCCGAATCATGCGCTCGCGTTGCTGTCCCTCGGGGAGGTTGCTGAGCGTGACGTCGTACGACTCGCGCCCGGCGCGATGAACGGTCATCCACGACCACTGCGTGTCCAGATCCAGCGCACCCCAAAGCCGTGCCGGATCCCGCGCCGTCACGGCTGCGACCAGTCGCGCCTTGGCTTCGTCCGGAGTCTTGGACCCGCGGCCCCAGCAGGCCGAAGCCAGAAACATAGGCAACATCGGCAGGATGGCCGCAACGACAATGCTGAAGGGAGATCGGGGCTTCACAGGGTGTGACCGTGCAATCGAGTTGTTGTCGGAGCCGAAGCTAATGCCGGCCGAGCCAATACGCAACGGTTGCAGGTCGCTGTTGTCTTGGTCGCTGTGTTGCAGGTCGCTGCCAACCTATCTCCTACGGGGGACTGGCTCGCTCTTGCTCGCAGTCCCCCGATCCTCCCTTGCTCCGCCCGGCAAAGCTGGGCTAGCGCGCCCCACAGCAGCAGGATGCTCTGTCGGGTTGCACCCATCGCCGTGCGGCTCCCTCAACGGATTCGTGCTAGATTGGCGCCCGCTCGACGGTGAACGACGAAAGCAAACCCACCCCTCCTGCGGCCAATGCGCCGCTGCCCGACGGCGGCCTTGCTGTGTCCGCTGGTGAGGACGAGTTCGCCGGCATCCGATCCTCGTCCGGGCGTCATCCTGTGATCGCCTTGGCCACGGCAGCGCTGGCCTGCTTCTTAGTCTTCCAGATCAAGGACGACGTGCGCTATGCCCTCTCGCCCAGCGTGGTACAGGATTTGGGCGATGCGCGTTCTGTCAGCAAGGCGAAGCCCGATGCGCTGCCTATCAATCGATACGTCCGCCTGGCGGGCAACGCCGATCGTGAGAGCGCCGTGGTACTTGACACGCAGGGGGCGTGGAATTTCATGCAGTTCTTCCGCCTGCTGGGCACCAACAACCGGATCTTCGTCAGGCGCGCCGCTGACCCCCTGCCCGCCGAGCTGGCGGCGCATGACGTGTTCGTGGGCCGGCTCATGCGGTTTTCGGACCTGTCGTTTCAGGAGGCCATCCGTCGCTACTTCTCCGGTCACGTGAGCGCGACACACTTCTTTGCGCCGCCGGTGGTCCGGGCCGCGCTGGCTGAGGCGACCGGTGGCTCGTGGACGATCACCGACCTGCTCGGCGATCGCGTGCCGCTGGCTGCCAACGACGAGCTGGTCATAGACCTGGACCGTCCCGGGCAGATCCGGATTGCCTTTCCGCGCGAGCGATTTGCTGACCAGGCCGCCGCCCGCGCTGCGGTGGAACAGCAAGGAGGGCAGGTGATCGAGGCGCCCAGCGATGCTCTCGATCCCAAGAGTCTGGAGCTGGTGGTGACATTCCCGCCCGACCGGCGTGACCAGGCCTTGCAGGCGCTGGGCGAGATGGATCGCCGGCTGCGCATCCGGCCCGCACACGCTACACACAAAGCCCGCGTCGCGGACCTGGCCGCCATCGCCGATGCCATTGTGGCAAAGACCGCGGGCGCCGAGCTGCAGACCTTCCCGCTTGCCCAGATCCAAGGCATCGGCACCGTGGCTTCGGTGCAGATCCCCCACGACGCGCTTATCCTCTTCGAGGGCGAACGGCCGCGCGAGCATGTGAAGACGCTCGTCATCGCGGCCCTGCTGCTCGGCTTTGCCCTTGCCAATTTGTTGGCCTTGCGCCGCCGGGGCGGCTACTAGAGTTTCATGACGATTCGGCTGCACGACACGCGGGCCAGGAAGAAGGTAGAATTCCAGCCGCTCGAACCAGGCAAGGTCTCCATCTACGTCTGCGGCGTGACCGTGTACGATCTTTGCCACGTGGGTCACGCGCGCACCGCGGTTGCGTTCGACGTGATCGTGCGCCACCTGCGCGCGCGCGGCTTTGACGTGCGCTATGTGCACAACATCACCGACGTCGACGACAAGATCATTCGCAAGGGGCTGGCCGAGGGGCGGCCTGCCGCCGAGGTTGCGCGCTTCTATGCCGACGCCATGGCGGCCGACATGGCTGGCCTGGGNNCGCGGCCTGGCCTATCCCGCGGGCGGCGACGTGTACTATTCGGTGGCTGGCTTTCCCAACTACGGCGGCCTGTCGGGACAAAGCCCCGAGGAGTTACAGGCTGGCGCGCGTGTCGAGGTGGGTGAGTACAAGAAGAGCCCGCTCGATTTCGCGTTGTGGAAGGCGGCCAAGCCGGGCGAGCCGTCGTGGGAGAGCCCGTGGGGACCGGGCCGGCCGGGCTGGCACATCGAGTGCTCGGCCATGTCGCATCGGTATCTAGGCGACAGGTTCGACATCCACGGTGGCGGTTCAGATTTGATCTTCCCCCATCACGAGAACGAAATTGCCCAGTCTGAAGGCGCGTTTGGCACTTTCGCGCGCTACTGGATGCACTCCGGGATGCTCAACTTTGGCGGCGAGAAGATGTCCAAGTCGCTGGGCAACGTGGTCACCATCCGCCGCGCGGCCGAAACCCACGATCTAGAAGCCCTGCGCCTCCTGCTCATCAGCGTGCACTATCGCAGCCCGGCCGGGTTCAGCATCGCGCGCGACCCCGCGGGCCAGCCATTCTACCCCGATCTAGACGAGGCCGAAGCGCGCCTGGACTATTTCTATCGCACGCTGGAACGGCTGGATGCCTTTGCGGCTAGCTTGGCCAATCCGCCCTCGCCGCCGCCGTCGGAGCTGGCCACGCGTTTCGTTGAAGCCATGGACGACGACTTCAACACCGCCGCCGGCATCGGGCACCTCTACGATGCGTTTGTGTTGGCCAACAAGCTGCTCGACGATCCCAAGGCGGCGCCCAAGCCGGAACGACAGGCGACGCTGACCGCGCTGGCGCGCGACGCGCGCATGGTGGGCGCGACGCTCGGGATCATGCGCCGGCCGCCTGCGGACTTTTTGACTGGCCGGCGTGATCGCCTGTGCCTGCGGCGCAAGATCGATCCCAAGGACGTCGAGGCGAGCATCGCCGAGCGCACCTCTGCTCGCGCGGCAAAGAATTTCCAACGCGCCGACGAGATCCGCGCCGGGCTCAAGGAACTGGGCGTGGAATTGATGGACGGGCCCAAAGGTACCACCTGGCGGGTGGTGTAGCCGGAGGGAAGCTAGCTATTTCTCACAGAGGGCACTGAGGACACGGAGGCCGGAAGAGAAGAAAGGCTTCGGACAGGACAGACCAACCCGTCCTCCTCTCCTGCCCCCCTCTGCGTTCTCTGTGAGAAATAGCTAGCTCTCTCACCGGCGCTGATCGCCCTTGGAAAGGTACGCGAGGATCACGTCGTCCAGGCTGCGCGTGCTGACCAGGCTCTCGGGCGGGGGCTCTGGCGGCGCGGATGCGGCGGTGCGCGGCGCTTCGGCAGCGTCAAGGGTTCCGGCCATGGGCTGCGCTGGGGGCAGGTCTGGCCCGGGCTGGGGCCCCGCCACCAGGTTGGGGTGGCTGCCTTCCTGCACGACATATGGAACGCCGCTGCCAGGTCGGCGTGGGCGTGGCGCCATGGGGCGAGCCGAGCCTGGGGCTTTGGCTCCCGCGCCCACGACGATTCGGCGCTGTACCACGACGGGCGAAGCCGGGCTGCCCGGGCGCCTCGCAAACCGCCGGCCGTCGGGCGGTGCCCCGGTCTCGCTGGGGCCAGCAGACGCTATGTCGCGAGTCGCTCGCTTGAAGGTGTAGGTCCCCCGCCCGGGCAGGTTGGGCCGGGTGATTGGAACTGGTAGCGGCTCAGGCGTCCGCATCCTTTCCGGCGGTGGCGTGGGAATCGAATCCAGATCGAGGATTTCCGGGCCTGGGCTCGGGGTTGCCTCGGGCAGCACGGTAAACGGCTCGGACACGTCCGCATGCGTTGGCGGCGCCTCGGGCGGCGCCTCGGGCAACGCCTCTGGCACAGCCTGCGGAGGGGCAGTGAAGATTTCGCCCCGCGCCGCAAAAAATTCCTCCAACCGGTCGTCATACAGGCCTTGCTTGAGCTCTTTGAGGATCTCCTTGTGCTGACCCTGCATGAGTCCACGCACGCCGTCTTCGGCGAACGAGGCGTCATACTGGCACCGCTTGGTCGCGAGGATGCTGCCTTCAAAGAAGAGGTGGGTAAACAGGTGGGGGTTGGCCGGCCCGGAATCCTCGGTTTGCACGTGGAGGATTCGCCCTCCGTAGCGCACGTTGTGGTTGTACCCGAGCAGCGGGCTGCGAGTCGGCTTGCCCATCAAAAACCTGATTATAGCGCTTGCTCCACCTGTGCTAAAATTGCTTTATAGCAGGGTCCCTGATGGTAAACGTCACGGCCACCAAGATTCGCGACAACACCCAGCCCCGATCTGCGTCCTGCGGGGTGGGCCGGCCGTATTCGGGCTATCTCATCAGCTTTCCCACGGTCGGCCGGGGCATGGTCATCTTTCGCGATCCCACCGGCCACCGCATGGTGACCACGCCGGTGCGGCGGGTGCTAAGCGAGTTCGGGGCCGCGGATATCTACGTGGAGACGGAGAATTCTGTCTATCGCCTGCGCTTTCGGTCGCCACCGGCGGTCGAGGATGTCGCGAGCGCCACGGTGAAATCGGGTTAGTTTCCAACGTCGTGCGGGCGGTGAAATTCCGACAGGGTAGGATGCGGGGCAGCAGGTGAACCGCCTTGAGCCTTGGTTTCGCGACCTCAAGTGGCTGGCGGCGGTCGTGGAACGGCGGTTGCAGTAGGCCGCATCCATGACCAGCATCTCATGCTACGCTGTTCGCCACACCAGCATGGTTCGTCATGCCCTGATTCTTGCGGCGGGCCGCGGCCGTCCAGTCGCCGACCCGGAGACGCCCAACTGCCTTACTTCCGTGGCGGGCGTTCCCATGATTCTGCGTGCGCTGCGTGTGCTGGCCGGCGCGGGCATCAGGCGCGTGGGCATCGTGGTCGGTTGGAAGGGCGATGAGCTGCGCCGGCGCATCGAAGCCCTGTGTTCGTCCGAACGCGGCCTTCCCCCTGAGGTCCTCTTCTTCGACAATCCGGCTTGGGAAAAGCCGAACGGATTGTCGGTTCTGGCCGCGCGTTCGTTCGTGAGTGAGCGAACCCTGCTGGTGATGGCCGACCAGATCGCAGCGCCGCACCTGGTGCGCGACCTGGCCAAGCTGCCTGCGGCGGGCGCGGCCACCGTACTGGCGGTGGATCGCGACCTGTCGCGCGTGTTCGATTTCGACGACGCCACCAAGGTTCGTCTCGCGGCTGCCCAGGGCAGCGAGACCCTGTGCCATGTCACTTCGATTGGCAAGGATCTGCCGCTGCACGATGCGGTAAGCGCCGGCCTCTTTGTCATGTCGCCTTCGCTCATCGCCTGCCTGGACACCCTGGCCGCGGCCGGCCCGCCCTCGCTGACCGAGGGAGTGGCCGAGGCTGCGCGGCGCGGGCTGGTCGAGGCGTACGACGTGGCCGGGGCAGTTTGGCAGGACGTGGATTCGGCGGACATGCGTCAGCATGCCGAATGGCTGCTGCGGGTCTATGGCGATGACCTGCGCCACCCGGACGTGCGCGGCACCGCGCGCGCAACTGGCACCGATACTTTGGCCCTCATCGAACGCCTGCTGGCCGAAAAGGATGCTCCTCGCTACACGCTTTTCAATCCTGGGCCGGTGATGACCTCCGCGCGGGTCAAGGCGGCCTTGGTCCACCACGACATTTGCCACCGTGACGAGGACTACTCGGGTGTGGTGCGCCGGTTGCAGCAGAAGCTGCGCCCGGTGTTCGGCGCTTCGCCTGAGCATGAAATGCTGCTGGTGACTGGTTCGGGTACTGCAGCCATGGAAATGGCGATCTCGTCGGTGGTGCCGCCCGGCAAGAAGATCCTGATCGTGGAGAATGGCGCCTTTGGCGAGCGCCTGGCCGAGATCGCGCAGCTTCACCATCTCGACCATGTGCGGCTCCGCTGCGCGTGGGGCAGCCTGCCTGACCCGGCTGCGGTCGAAGCGGCGCTGGCCAGCGACCTCGATATCGCGGTGGTGGCCATGATCCACCACGAAACCTCAGTGGGCGTGGTGAATCCAGTGGGCGCCATCGGACGGGTGTGCCGACTGCGCGGGGTGACCCTGGTGGTGGATGCGGTCTCTTCGCTGGGCGTCGAGGATCTGGACGTGGTCCGCGACAGCGTGGACATCTGCTACTCCTCGGCCAACAAGTGTCTGCACTCCTGTTCCGGCGTGTCGTTCCTGTGTGTGGCGCCCACGGTGTGGCCGCGCATCCAAGCCATCCCGCCGCGGGTCTACTATCTGGATCTGCGGCGCTATCGCCGCTACCTGACCGAGGTGGCACAAACCCCGTTCACCCCGGCGGTGTCGTCCTTCTTCGCGCTCGAGAGCGCGCTGGACGAGTTGTTCGAGCAGGGTGGAGTGGCGGCCCGGCGCGAGACCTACCGCCGACGTAGCCTGCTCATCCGGCGGGTGCTGACCGATCTGGGTTTCCAGTCGCTGACCAACACCGGCCGCGAATCGCACACCATCTCGACCATGCGCGTGCCTGCAGTGATTGCGGTGGACGAGCTGTATACCCGCCTGAAGGAACGCGGCTTCATCATCTATCGCTGCAAGGGCGAGTTGGGCGCGCACTACGTCCAGATCTCGAACATGGGCGAGCTGCCCGACGCCACTATCGACGCCTTCTTGGGCGCGGTGGCCGACGTGGTGGCCGCGGCCCGCGAAGCAGCGCGAGCAAAAGATCGCGGCCGCCTGCGTTCGGTGTAGCTCATTTTCCGTCGGTGAGGAGCAGGCGGCGGGGCGCATGGGTCTGATTTTTTGCGCGCATCCGCAGGTTGACCTACAATGGCGTCGAGTCACAGCAAGGCGTTTGGAGAACGCGCCTGGCGCGGAATCCAGCGTCGCATGCGCCAGCCGATCGCCCGTGGTTTCCGACAGGGCCAGGCCCGTTTGTGCGCGGTTGCTGGGGTCACAACTCTTGCAGGCCGTAGATGTCACTTTTCCGACAGTGTAAGCAAGCTCACGAAAGATGNNCGATTTTCTTTCGGAGGCAAGAAGGGCATGTTCACACATGGCAACGTAGTGATTGCAGTATTTTAGCCATGATCCTGGACGCACATGTGATGACCTGTGCTCACATCTAACCACTTCTATTTAGTCATAGTGATCACAAAAACTGCGTGACAAAACTGTTTCGTTGTTTATCATGGCCATATCGTCAGTTTTTCCACACCGGCACTGCTTCACGAGAGAGCGAACAGGAAAGGAAGAGAGGAAGACATGAGAATCAGCAAGCTGCTTTTTATCCTGGCGACCATCGGTGTTCTCGTGGTGAGTTCCGACAGCCAAGTCGTGGCAGGCAGCGCGACCGCGAATCTGAGCGTGACCGCCGCGGTCGGCGCGAACTGCACGATTTCGACTGCACCTGTCGCTTTTCCCGCGTACGACCCAGTCGTCGCGAACGCAAGCACGAACGACGACGGCACGGGTTCCGTGATCATCACCTGCACCCGTGGAAGCACGGCCACCATCGGCCTCGGCCTCGGCTTGAACGTGTCGGGCAGTCAGATGCGCATGAAGGACGCCACCACGGACTACCTCAACTACGCGCTCTATCAGGACTCGGGCAGGGCGACAGTTTGGGGAAACAGCGGTGCTGGCCTCTTGTCCCCGGTCGCGGCTCCTGACAAGAACCCGCGCACTTTCACGGTCTACGGCCGGATTCCCTCGGCGCAGGACGTCCCTGCCGGCTCTTACACCGACACGGTGGTTGCGACAGTGAACTTCTGATTCCTTATGGGTGACCAGCCAGAGGGCAAGCAGAAGGAAAGAGACAGATGAGAATCTGCAAGCTGCTTTTCGTCCTGACCACAATCGGTGTTTTTGTGGTGAGTTCCGACAGCTCAGTCGTGGCAGGCAGCGCGACGGCGAATCTTCAGGTCACAGCCGCGGTCAACGCGAACTGCTCGATCACAACCGCAACCGTGGCTTTCCCCACCTACGACCCGGTTGTTACACACTCAGCCACGAACGATGACGGCACCGGTACGGTGACGATAGCCTGCACCAAGGGCACTGTGGCCACGATCGGCCTTGGCCTTGGCGCGAACGCATTGGTCAGCCAGCGCCGGATGAAGGACGCCACCACGGACTACCTCAACTACGCCCTGTACTTGGACGCGGCCAGAACCACGATCTGGGGCACCGCCAGCCCCAACCTTCTGACCCCGGTCGCGGCTCCTGACAAGACCGCGCGCGCCTTCACCGTCTACGGCAGAATTCCTTCCGCGCAGGACATCCCTGCCGGCGCGTATACCGACACGGTGGTCGCTACCGTAAATTTCTGATTTCTGATTCCTTCCAGGGAAACCCTGTTCAACAAGTATCGGTGGACCAAGAAAGAGAGGACCCAAGATGAAGATCACGAAACTGTTTCTGCTCCTGGCGTCGACAAGTGCTTTGGTAATTAGCTCTGCAGGCTCGGCGTTGGCGGCGTCAACGTCGGCCGGGGACAACCTTCACGTGACTGCTACGGTAGTCAAGAGCTGTACCATCGTGGCACACGAGGTTGCATTCGGCGAATACAACCCGCTTGGAGGGGTCTTGAATGGTACGGGATCCGTTGTCGTAACCTGCAGCAAGGGGAGCGGAACAAGTGTTGCGCTCGACTACGGCCAGACCCCTGACCCGCTAGACTCAACCCAGCCTCGCATGAAGAACGGAACGTCCTACCTCAAGTACAAGCTCTTTTCGGATAGCGATCACAGTAAGGCGTGGAACGGAACCTCCGTCGACATTACGCCAGCGGGCGACACCCTGACGCCCCAGACCCTCACTGTGTACGGTCAAGTCGCCGGTTCGCAGAATGTTACCCCTGGGGACTACCTCGACATCGTGGTCGCCACGGTCAACTTCTAGGCGTTGTCACAGAATTCGCAATCGTCCAGGTGAGGTCCACCGATCGCCCCTGGTCCGAGGCAGCCCGGCCTGGCCCAGCCAGGCCGGGCGTTGCCAGGCAGGTGGATGCGGCAGACACGCCTGGGGTTCATTGAGGTGCCTATTCCGTCGGGTGTCTTCTTCGACATAGGTGCTAGAATTCCAAAGAAAAAGAAGGAAGGACAGCTCCTCATGGTAGGCAGAAAGCATGGGCTGGTCTGGGTAGGGGCCTTGTTGCTCCTCGGCTTGCTTGTTGGCAAGCCTCGCATTGCCAGTGCCGGCAGCCAGACGGGCACGGTCCGGGTTTCCACCTCTGTCACCGCGAGTTGCACCATTGGCACCGCAGCCATCGCGTTTTCTCCCTACGACCCAGTGAACGCGAACGCCACGGTGGCCGACGATCAGAGCGGTGACATCATCATCCGATGCACCAAGGGCACCGGCGGCATCACGATTGACCTGGGGAATGGCGCGCACAACACGGGCCAACAGCGGAGGATGGTCAACCTAACGGCCTCCGGCACCTTCATCAACTACGAAGTCTACCAAGAGCCTGGCCGAACCAGCGTGTGGGGAGCCGGTGATAGCGGATCGGTTCGCTCGGGCGCGGATTTGAACGGCACAGGCAATGTCGTGGCCGTGACCATGTACGGACGCATCCCGCCGGCCCAGCTTTCAGCTATCGCGGGCGCCTACAGCGACACACTGGTTTCGACCATCAATTTCTAGCGCGAAATTTCCAAAGCGGCGATTTCAGCGTATTCTCACCGGCTATGGGCAAAGCCACACTTTCAACGCTTCTTCTGCTTGGCTCCATTCTTGGGCTGGCCAGCAGAGCTGAAGCAAGCTCGTTCACTGTCAACCCGATCACGGTCACGCTATCGGGGAAGGACAAGAGCGCCCTGCTCGCTTTGCAGAGCCAGACCAGCGAGGAGATTCGATTCAAGGTCCTCGTGCAGGAATGGGGGCAGAGTCCACAGGGCGAGATGCAGCTCAAGGACACCAAGGACATCGTTGTCTTTCCTGGTCTTCTCACCCTGGCACCCAAGGAGGAACGCAAACTGCGTATCGGTTCGACGGTGCCGGCGGGTGCGACTGAGCGGAGCTACCGCGTCTTCGTCGAGGAGTTGCCCCCTTTGCGCGCGCCCCAGACCGCTAGCAAGTCCGAGGTCAAGGTGTTGACCAAGATGGGCGTTCCCATCTTCGTCCAGCCGGCAAAACCCATGGCTGCGGGGACGGTGGAAGGTATGGGCCTGGCAAAGAAGAAGCTCGCTTTCACAGTCAAGAACACCGGCAACGTGCACTTCCTGTTGCAGTCGGTGCGGGTGAAGGCTCTGGACGCCAAGGGCGCAGCCGTGTTCGAAAAGGATGTCGAGGGCTGGTACGTGTTGACCGGGGGCACCCGGGTTTGGGAGGTCGAGATTCCCAAGGATGCCTGCGCCAAGGCCAAGGCGATCACCGTGTCAGCCGAGTCAGCCGAGGCCAAGTTCAGCGGCCGCATGGAAGTGCCCGCAGCGGGCTGCGGTCCGTGAGCGACTAGTGGATGTACTGGCCCCCGAAACGATGCCGGCGGCCCACATGGTTGGCTGCCGTGATCGTCGCGGGGCTGGCTGGCTCTGCACTCGCCCAGTCACTTCAGGACGCGGGCTCAAGGTTTGACGCCGGGCTCGCGCCTGATCGCCCCGACGGCGCGCACAGCGCCGCTGCAGGCTCACAGGCATCGGTAGCACCTCTGGACGCGGGGTCGGGTTCTCACCAGCCGGTTGTTGCGCCGAGCCAGGAGACTCCCGCCTTCCTGCACGCCACGGTCAATCAGGTCGACATCGGCGATGTCTATGTCATTTTGCGCGGGAATGATGTGATGGTGAAGGTGACCGACCTAGAGAACTCCGGGATGCGAGTGGAGGGGGGGAAGCGGGAAAGACCAGGCGAGGACGTGCTGGTGTCGCTGCAATCGTTGGCCCCGACGCTAATTTTCGTCTTTGATGAACGAGGCCTCAGCCTTACCATCACCGCAGATTCGAAGCTGTTCGGGGGGGCGGTGCTTGACCTTAGGGCCAAGCGGCCGGAAGGGATCATCTACGACAGCGCCCCCAGCATGTTCGTCAACTACCGGGTCGGGCTGAGTGACCTGCAGAGCCGTGATCAAGCTGGCTGGAACGGGTTCGCAGAGTCTGGGCTCAGCCTGCGCGGCGATCTGCTCTATGCCAGCGGCCAGCGCAGCGAGATCGACGGTTCGTGGGAACGGTTGCTCACCACTCTCAGTTTCGACTTGCGGGACCGACTGACCAGCATCGTGATCGGCGACGTGAACGCCACCAGCGATGTTCTTGGCGGAAGCGGCGTGATGGGCGGGGTCAGCGTCGTACGCAATTTCGGCCTTGACCCTTACTATGTGTTTCTGCCGACCCAGCGGCTCGCAGGCACTGCCCTGACACCCTCCACCGTCGAGATCTACGTCAACGGCCAGCTCGTGCGCCGCGAGATGCTTCCGCCAGGGCAATTCAGCGTACAGAACCTACCGGTAACCAGCGGCAGCGGCCAGACCCAGATCGTGATCCGGGACGCCTTCGGTAATACCCAGACCGTGGCAAGCCCGTACTACCTGGCGCTTGGCACTTTGGCAAAGGGGCTGCACGACTTTAGCTACAACGTCGGTTTCATGCGGAGGAACTACGGCACGGACAGCTGGAACTACGGCCAGCCGGCATTGCTGTTTCGCCACCGACTCGGTTTGACCGACTGGCTGACCGTTGGGGCTCGCGTCGAGGGGGCCCTGCACTTCGACCGGACGACTGTCGGGCCTTGCACTGAAAGGATTCCGCACATGCTGAGCGGCGGTCCCAGTTTGGCCGTCCGCCTGCCGGTGGGAGAGGTGGGGGCATCGGCGGCGCTGAGTGGCCAGGGCCGCTTCGTTGGTGGTGCGGCGCTCTTGTCGTATTCCTATGTCGGGCGTCTGCTCAACTTTCAGGTCGGGGCTCGCTATCAGAGCCGGGAGTATGCCAACCTGATACTGACGCCTGCCAGCCTTCCGCCCCCGAACTCGTTGCCACTGGGCGTTGCCTCGCCGACCGCCAGGCAGCGCAAGGATCTGCTGGCGTCGATCGCCAAGAACATCAGCAAGGTGGCAACTCTGTCGCTGCAGTACGAGGCGACCGAGTGGCTAGGCCAGGGCTGGACCAATCGAATCACCTTGGCGGTCAACCGATCGATCACGCGCTGGATGTACGCGTTTGCGACGGTGAGCAACATCTACTCGAGCACGTGGCCAGTCGAGTACGACACCTTCGCAGGGCTGAGCTTCGCGCCGGCGGAGAGGGTCACAGCCGGCGCCACGCGCAGCGATCACTGGGGCGGGCAGTCAGGATACGGTGGAGTCAGCCAGGCCACGGTTCAGCAATCGCTGCCGCTCGGCCCAGGTCTCGGATATCGAGTTGTGGTGTCGCAGGGCGAGAACGCTCTGAACGAAGGTACGGCACAGTATCAGGGCGCATACGGCCGAATCGAAGCTGACTACCAGCACCTGGGATACGGCACGTCCGACCGGGGCCACGCCTCGCTGACCGCAACCGGAGGCTTGATCCTCATCGGCGGCAGCGCCTATCTGACCCGGCCGGTGCAGGACAGCTACGCCCTTATCCGGGTGCCGGGCGTGGCCGGTGTCCACGGCACCATGAGCAACCAGGTGATGGGAACCACCGACAGCAAGGGGAATCTTCTGATTCCCAGCCTGCTGCACTATTACGGCAATCGCATTGGAATCGATGACAAGGACATCCCTCTTGATCACGACATCGGGGCTACCGAAAGGGTTATCGCGCCTCCCTATCGCGGCGGTGCGGTGGTGAGCTTCCCGGTGCGGCGGGTTCAGAGCGTTTCCGGCACCGTGGTGATCGATGATCAGGGCGCGACCACGTTGCCAAGCTACGGGCAGATCGTCGTCCTGGTCGACCAGCAACAGGTGGTATCGCCGCTTGATGAGGCTGGCGACTTCTATCTTGAGAACGTGCCACCAGGATCATATTCGGCCGAGGTGCAGTACGCGGCCGGGGTGTGCAAACTCCCGCTCGCGGTTCCGGCCGGCGATACGGCATTGATCAACGTGGGAACGATCCGGTGTATCCTTCCCAAGAAGGAGACGAAATGAGAGGCGTACGTTGGTTGGTATCGCTCTCCATGCTGGGCGCCGCCCTGCTATTCAGCGGCCGCTCGGCGTGGGCCCAGACCTGCACCATCACAGTCACGCCGGTGTCCTTTG
The DNA here is from genome assembly GCA_003157315.1 of Myxococcales bacterium. Next base: position 16,980 of record PMJE01000606.1, read on the forward strand.
GGCTCTACAACGTCTTCTCTACCACCGCTCTCACTTCGACGGGGACCGTGACCTACAACTGCACCAACCGAACTGGTGCCGCGGACACCATCACAATCTGGATGAGCAAAGGCCTCGGAACGACTAACAATCCGCGGCAGATGTCGGGTGGAATCAATTCGCTGAGCTACTACCTTTGTCAGGATGCCAACTGCAACAAGCTCTGGGGAGACAAGGGGTACCCATATGATTCCGGACCCATCACCATCCCGGCTGGAAGTGTGAATCTAACCGCTTCATTGCCCATCTACGGCAAGATTACCGCAGGCCAAGACGTCCCAACCGGAGCCTATACGGACATCATTCTTGTCGAAGTAGACTACTAACGCGACCGGAAGCAGGCCAAGCGCAGGAAGCGAGACGACGGGCATTCTCAGTCGACTGGTGTCGGCTGGGCGACTACCTGGCGGCCCTTATCTCGCCGGTGGGCCGACTAAGACGCTACGTGCTATAGGAGAAAATCAAAAGAATACAAGTAGTTGAGAGCTGCGGGTCGCAGGCACGGACTATGCTCTTAGTGTGGGCGTGGTTACACATTTCTCGCGACCCGCCCCGCACTTCACGAAGTCGTGGAAGTGGCGCGCTCGCCTCGCGTTCTTGATCCTTGCAAGCGCGGCGATTCCCTCTCTGGTCGCAGTTGCAGACTCGCGTAGCTCGCTGGTCTTTGTATCCGTTCGGGTGGTTGAGACCTGTCGCGTCGATGCTGTTGGAAGTCAGGCTGGCAATGGCGTGGACCTCAAGATGCTCTGCAATTCGGCGGCTAGACCAAACGTTGGGCTCGCAGGACAGTCGACCGCGGCGCCCGCCCAGATGTCGACGACCGTGACCGGCGCTCGTGCCGTCAGTACCATCAGCCTCACTCCAACCCGGTCAGGGGCTGACCAGCAAGTTCTGCGCATCGATTTCTGATTTCGCGCTTTCTGCGCTTGACACGATGGCGGCTGGCGCTTATCACTCTTACGTAAACGTAAGG
>PMJE01000316.1:0-3858 GCA_003157315.1 Myxococcales bacterium
CAAATGCGCGAACATCAGCAAATCCGTCGGCCCACTCATACGCAGATTCAAGATAGCAGACGCTAACTGGCCGGCATGCGCTTTCTCGCGCCCCGGTTCGATGTGTGTGGGCAACGCTTACCCCACGGGGTTAGTGGGGATTGCGGGCTCGGAGTTCAGCGATACAGGCGTTGGCCGCTGCCAGCTCTGCTTCCAGACTGGGAACGCGGGCCGCGGTAATCGTTGCCGCATCATGCTGGGTTTCGAGAAGGACCAAGCGCTCGTAGATCTCCTCGGGATCAGGTGCCTCGGCGCGCAATTCCGCCAACCTGGCCGCTGCTTCTTCCACCGCCTTACTTTGCACTTCTAGCTCGGACAGCCGGGCCATTTTGGAATCCGCGACCCGCAGCAGCGCCTCAAGCTCCCGGGCTCGCGCTGCTGCCGCCTCGGCGGTCTTCAGGCGCGCCAACCGCTCATTCGTCTGTGTGGCGGTTGACTCGGCGATCGCCAGCTTGGCTTCGAGCTCGGCCACCGTGACGGAGACCGCCTGCGCGGCTTGTAGCTGGTTTTCCAGCTCGGAGATCCGCGCGACGCTCGCCTGCCGCTTGGCCTCCAGCTCCTCGACGCGGATGGTGGTCTGCTTGCGTGCGCGCTCGGTGTCGTCGCGCAGGCGTAGCGAATCCGCCAGGCGGCGCTCCGCCTCGCCCAGCCGGTTGCGCAGATCGACCGCCTGGTTCTCCAGATCGGCAACGCGGCCCCTGGCCTGCTCAGCTTCGCTCTGCGCTTGCGCCTTGGCTTCGTCGTGCTCAAGCCGCAGCATCACGCCCTCGAGTTCCGCCAGACGCGAGCGGCGTTGGCGATCGGCCTCTTCCACCTCGGCAAGTGACCGGCGCAGCCGCGCCGACTCGTCGAGCGTGTCGGCCAAGCGTTTCTCCGCCGTGGCCAGATCCTCCTCTAGCTCGGCCACCAGACTCGATTGCTCGTTGAGGGCATCGCGCAGCCGGCCCACCTCGTCCAGGTGCGCGGCCGCGGCCCGCTGGAACTCCTCGATCGCCTGCTCGCGGGATTTCAGCGTCGCCAACAGCTCATCGCTCGCGCCTGCCGGCGGCGGCGCTTGGCGGAACTCAGCGATCTGAGAACGCAGGCGGCCCAGATCATCCTCGGCAGCCTCTGCGCGCCAGGTTGCCTCCTGCCGGGCCGCCTCCAGGGCCGCGATGCGATCGTCGCGTTCCGAAAGCGCCGATTCGCGTGCGGCAAGTTCGGCCTCGCGGCGCTTGAGCTCATCGGTCAGGCCGGCAGTGGGCAGCGGCTCGCAGGGACGCAGCCCTGCGGTCAGACGCTGGGCCAGGGCGGTCATCTCGTCGGTGGTCTTGCGGGTCAGATTGACCACCGACTCATCCGCTTCCAGCAAAGCTCGCCGCAGCCTTTGTACTTCCTCGTCCAGCTCGGCGCGGGCTTCCGCCGTACGTCGCACGCGACCGCGCAGCTCCTCGATCTCTTCGCTCTGCGCGCGCGATACGCGCACCAGGCCCTCGGCCTGGCCCTGTGCCTCGGCCAAACTGCGGCGCAACTCGGCCAGCGCAGCGTCGGGAAGCTCGACCTTCGTCGAAATCTCAGACGCCGACGTCTGGACTTCCGTGCCCCCGCTCGCGCCCGCCGGAATCTGCACCAGCGCATAGCCCAGGCTCAATGCCTCGTCGTGGCCGCAGAGCGCGAGGTAGTGGCTTGGCTCTTCGTTCTCGGCTCCGGCTAGGTCAGGCTCGATCCTAAGTTCGGCTGGGGCCTCGTCGAACTCCGCGATGCCCCAGGCGGCGAACCGTGTCTGACCGAACATGCGCAGCTTGGGAAAGTGCGGGCTCAACCGGTCGACGATGTCGAAGTAGGAGACTCCGGGCGCGGGCAGGTGGATCCGGTCGCCGTTGGGCACCACGCAGACCAGGCGCCCGCCGGGCGCCACCAGCTTGAGCACCACTGGCAGGGCCAAAGGCCCGCGGTCGAGCAAGATGTCTGCGGCCTCTGGGATCAGCACCACGTCGAACGGGCCAGCCTGTTCCAGCGCTGCGGCCGTCATGGTGACGAAGCTGAGGGAGGTTTCTCGCTGGCGGGTTCGCGCCTCGGCCACCGCGCCCGAGTCGTCAGCCCCGACCACGTTCCGCGCGCCCAGTCGCGCGAGGTAGGCCGCGCTCTCACCCGTGCCGCAGCCGAGCTCCAGCACACGGCGGCCGATCAGAATGGGTCGCAAATAGCTGTAAACAGCCGAGTGGCGAATCCCCCGATCGGATGGGCTCTTTTCAGCCATGCGCGGCGAACTATACATGGCAGGGCGGCATCCACGCCAGTGAGCGAAAAGGCACGAGTACTCTGACGCGTGATGACAGTTATCTGGCGCATTGCTGCTTGCTCTGGCGGCTTGGGGCGATTATAAACGCCGGCTCCAAGGAGTTCGTCATGCCGAAGAAGGGGATTCACCCGGCCTACAAGCCGGCCACCATCAAGTGTGCCTGCGGTCACACGGTGGAGACCTATTCCACCCGCGGGTCGTTCATGGTGGACATCTGCTCGAATTGCCACCCGTTCTACACGGGCAAGCAGAAGTTCCTCGACACCGGCGGCCGCATCGAGCGCTTCAACAGGAAGTACGGCAAGAAGACGACCCCACCGGCGCCGGCTGCCACCTAGGGCCGTGCAGCGCGGGCCGGGCTTCAGCCGGGCCGTGCATCAACCATGCTGGACGAACTGCTCGCCGGGAAGCTGTCGGCCATCGAGAACCGTTTCGAGGAGCTGACGGCCAAGCTGTCTGACCCGGTTGTCCTTGCGCAAACGCAAGTGATGCAGAAGCTCGCCAAGGAGCACTCGGACCTGCGCGAGTTGGTGGAGACTTTTCGCACCCACCGCGATGTCAGCCAACGTGTCGCGGAGGCGCGCGAGCTACAGAAAGATCCGGAGATGCGCGAGCTGGCCCGCGCCGAGGAGGGCGAGCTTGCGACCGAGCAGGGACGCCTGGAGGAGCGACTGACTTTCCTGCTGCTTCCCAAGGATCCCAACGACGAAAAGAACATCTTGCTCGAAATTCGGGCCGGCACCGGCGGCGAGGAGGCAGCGCTGTTCGCTGCCGAACTCTATCGCATGTACGGCCGCTTCGCCGAGCGCCGGCGCTGGAAGATCGAGGTGGTGTCCCTGTCAGGCGCCTCGGCAGGCGGCATCAAGGAAGTGGTGGCCAACATCGAGGGCAAGGGCGCCTATTCCCAGCTCAAGTACGAATCCGGCGTGCATCGCGTGCAGCGCGTTCCGGTGACCGAGGCGCAGGGCCGCATCCACACCTCGACCGCCACGGTGGCGGTTCTTCCCGAGGTGGAGGACGTCGACGTCAACATCGATCCCAAGGATCTCAAGATCGAGGTCATGCGTTCGGGTGGGCCGGGCGGCCAGTCGGTCAACACCACTGACTCGGCGGTGCGCATTCACCACATCCCCAGCGGGCTCATGGTTCATTGCCAGCAGGAAAAGAGCCAGCACAAGAACAAGGCCATGGCCATGAAGCTGTTGCGCTCGCGCCTGTATGAAATCGAACTCGAAAAGCAGGAGACCGCCGAGCGCGACAACCGGCGCAGCCAGATCGGCAGCGGCGATCGTTCGGAGAAGATCCGCACCTACAACTTCCCGCAGGATCGACTGACTGACCACCGCATCGGGCTTACCCGCCACAACCTGCCGGCCATCCTTGATGGCGATCTCACCGAGGTCNNCCTGCGCGCCCATTTCCAGGCCGAAGCGCTGCGCAAGCCGAGCTAGTTAGGATTCGAGGTGGCTGGCGCAAGTCCCGCGCGAATCGGGCCGCAGTTGGCACTCTCTGGCTGTGAGCGCCAGGCCTTGCGGCTG
>PMJE01000316.1:3980-4396 GCA_003157315.1 Myxococcales bacterium
CGACAAGCCGGTCAAGGTCTGCCCGAAGTGCAAGGCGCGCAAGGTCGAACGGCTGATCAGCCACACCTCTTTTCAGCTCAAGGGTGGCGGTTGGTACGGCGATCTCTACGCCAGCCAGCGGCCGGCCGGTAGTAGCAAGGCGGACGTGGGTGCGGACGGCAAGGCCAAGGGTGCGGCTTCATCATCGGCGGAGGGTNNCAAGTTCCACCCGGATCGTCGAGCGACGGCGGGTGGCTATTAGGAACAAGGAGGAGACAATGAAGGTTCGACCACTTTACGATCGCATTCTAGTCAAGCGCGTCGAGGAAGAAACCAAGACCGCCGGCGGTCTTTTCATCCCCGACACGGCCAAGGAAAAACCACAGCAGGGTGTCATTGTTGCTGTCGGGAAGGGCAAGCTGCAGGACGACGGGTCG
>PMJE01000132.1 GCA_003157315.1 Myxococcales bacterium
GCTGGGGGCGCAAGCGTTGTGAAAAGCGGTTTCCGCGTAATCAACCGGGCCGATCCAGAAGTTGCCCGAGTGGGGATCGCCAAAGTATCTGGTTCCTCCGTCGCCAACGACCACGGGCACGGAAGAATCGAGCGCGGGGCCCGCGTCGGATCCGCCGGGCGAACCGACCTGGGGTGCAGCATCGTCGATTGTCCGACCTGTAGTCGCGTCAGTGCCGGAACCGCATGCCGTGGCGAGCACGAGAAGCAAAAGCCGTTTGGGCATGGTGCAACCTCTGTGCTAGCAAGAAGCGTCGGATCCTGGAAACCAGCCGGAGAGCTGGGAGGCAACCTTGAACAAGGACGAATCCCGCTTGAGGGCTGGTATTGACAGACTTCGTCCCAAGGTCTCGAAGAGGTCGGCTTTTGAGCGCAGTTGCACGGCCGCCACAAGACCCTCGAAAACCTCTTTCGGCTTTCGGCGCAAGGCCTCTTGCATGCCGATCGTGCTGGCAGAGCTGGCCCCGATCCGCGCCTTAGCAAGAATTCTGGCATCGTCAGGCGGCGATTGACCGCGAACGCTCGCAACAACCTCCTTCACACGATCCCAGACGACACCCAGGACCTTCTCAAGTTCAGGCTCGAAGCAAGCCGTGAGAACGTCGTCGGGTGGGATATCGGAACGCTCCAACTCGTTCCTAGCGTGCTCTTCAGTTTTGTAAGGGCCGTCATCCTCGGCACCCGAGCCTGCGAGATCCCATGATAGGAAGAGTCGACAGCCCTCGCGATGTAGGGGCGCAAGCGCCGACTGGGGCGAGCGCCAAACGGTGTCGCGCCGTGGATCGCGCAGACTTAGCCACCGGAAGGTACGCAGGCATCCAGATTGCTGGCCCCGCTCGATGAGTTGCTCGAAGAAACGCTGCGCATCCAGATCAGCGAAGAGCGCCACTAATTCGTAGGGAGGATCCCTGACGATCATGAGAGAACGCCGGTGGCAAACAAGGCCGCGAGGTTGGTCCGTCCGGGCCAATTGGCAAGCTCGGGGACCTCGGGCCCTCGCCTGACGATCGCGTAGCCTTCGGGCGCCCTACGGAAAACCAATGCGTCTTCCAACTTCACCTGGGCGAGAAAAATCGGCGAGTGGGTCGCGCAGAGGATCTGCGCACCGGTCGAGAGCGAAAGGGCATCGAAGACGGTCTGGATTGCAAGCGGATGCAGTCCGTTCTCCGGCTCCTCGATGAGATACAGCTCGCCGCCGGATAGCTTGGAGGCGAAAGACAGGAGAGTCAGCGCCATCAGCCGGAGCGTGCCATCTGACAGCAACCACGAGGGCACGGGGTGCAGATGACTTCCCTCGAAGGTCGCCTCCAGAACTAGGTACCGGTCCTCGGGACGCTCGCGCACGCTGACATGGGTGAGTCCCTGGACGCCGGTCGCCAAATGGCGAACCCACTGCGCGAATAGGATCGGATCGCGCTGCTGAAGATCGAGAACGACGTAGGGCAGGTTCGAGCCATCGAGCGCTAGCTGAGGAGTACCTCCGGGAGGTGATGGCGCACGGAGTTCTCTGGGATCAAGGGCGAGCTGTCGGACAGCATCACGCAGAAAGTCGCGTCCCGCAATAGAGAGGGGAAACCGGTCTGGGTCCTCGGGCAGACTGCCCAAGGCTGCGCGATCAGGACCGAACCGGAACATGTTGTTCCAGTCAGTGCGCTCGTCGCGGAAATAGTCACGACCCTCAAACGTCTTGCCAACCACGCGCCGCCATCCCGATGGTGCTTTGCGAATCGGATGAGCTTCGGCGAGGACTGGGCCGAACAGGCTGGCTTGTTTGGGTTCGGCCAATTCCGACGCCTTCTGCAAGATATAGAGGTTCTCATGCAGGACGTGTAGGCCCCCGCCGTTGCCCACGTCCATGCCCAACTCGAGCTCATACCGAAGATCGGCCTTGCCCCCATCGGCCTTCGGGACTTCGATCTCAAGTGCGAACGCTATCGGCTGTCCGGGATCGAAACAAAGCTCCGGAAAAGTAGCTCCGTGTTCCTCTACTGCCCGTTTGGCCCCCAGACGGATGACGTCTGAGACGAGCTGAACTGCCGAAATGAAGGTGGATTTTCCGGTCGCGTTCTGACCGACAAGGACATGGAAGCGCCCCAATGCAACCCGGTTTGCCGGAAGCATCCGGAAGTTGTAGGTTTCAACCAACCGCAGCACTAGGTTGAGACTAGCAGGCGGCGGCCCCCGCACCAAGTCCGTGCGAGGCGGTTGCTTCCTCGTGAGATCGCGTCGGCGCGACTATCGCTGGTCAACCGGCCCCTAGGCCGCTTTCTCGCCGAGCAATTCGGGCAGCGCGTGGATGATGCGATCCGGACGAATCGGGCAGTTATTGGGCAGCCCTCGCTTCTCGTGATCCAGCCAGATGCCGGTTATGCCCAGGCGCATAGGCGCGGCCACGTCCCATTCCAGGTTGTCGCCCACCATCCAGGTTTCTGCAGGCGCCGCGTCTAGCTGCGCGAGTGCATGCGTGTACACGCGCTCGTCGGGCTTGCCTGGCCCGAACTCGCTTTCGACCACGATGGTCGCAAAGAACTCGGCCAGGCCAAAGCGGCCGATCTTCGCGCGCTGCTTGGAGCTGTGGCCATTGGTGAGCAAGGCCATGGCTACGCCGCGCTCACGCAATTCGCGCAGAGTTTCCAGGGCACCAGGAAAGGGGCGGAGCATGGCGTCCCGGAGCGCGGCGTGGTGCCCGGCCATGGCCGCGGCGAGAGCACCATCCTCGATCCCGAGTTCACGTAGTGCCAAGAGCGCCACCTCCACGCGCGCGCGGTCGAGGTCCAGTCGGCCGGTAC
>PMJE01000626.1 GCA_003157315.1 Myxococcales bacterium
CATTCCGACGTTCTTCGTGCTGGAACTCCATCCCCAGGCATCCGTGTCGCCGAGGTCGGCCGTCCAGCTGTACTTGCAAACGTAGACTCCTCCGTTGGGCGCCTGCTCTACTTCCTTGGGGGCGCCGGTGACGGCGCTGCCGTTCGCCCAGTCGGCCTCGGTGGTGTCGAGCCAGCCTGTGGGCCCCCCTACACTGTTGCCTCCGTCGCGTAGGGCATCGAGGCTGTTCCAATCGAAGATGGATCCGTTATAGACGTTCACGCGCCACTCGCCGCCGTTGGTGGCGGCGTTTGCAGCGGGGTGCGTGAGAACGGCGGCGGCGTAGAAACCGGAGCTTCCCTGAAGAAGCGCGTAGTCGATGTCCACATCGAGGTTGTTGGTGCTGCCTGTCGTGTGGATACGGACTTCTGCTTGTTTTCCACCGTTGGTCGCGGGATCGGAGGTCAGATTGCACGTGCCGTTGCCTGCTTCAAGTTCCCAGTAGACTTGCCCACCGGAGTCTCCTCCGGCGAGTAGGTCCGTTCCTTTATACGTCCAGGTCTTGATGGTCCCGCTCGCACAGGTGATGACGATGTGTTCGATTCCATTGTCCAATGTGTAGCTGCCGGTGCCCTTGGTCGCCGTGACAGCGGCTCCGCCCGGCGTGATCGCCCCCGCAACGTGCGCGGTCGTAGGCGGGCAGGCCGTCAGGTACATCCCGGGGTAATCCGTGCCCTGGGCGACAAGAGAGCAGGGAGCGGTGCTGGCCGGCATACAGCCTCCCGGGCTCCCGGCAGCGCCGGAGCTGCCGGCGACGCCCGACCCTCCGCTAGCTCCGCCGGTGCCAGGAGCGGTCCCTCCGGCGCCTGCGGTGGCGCCTCCGCTCGCGGCCCTGCCTCCCGTTCCGCTGGTCGTGCCGCCGGTGCCGCTGGTCGAGCCGCCTCTCCCGGTCCCGCCTCCCGTTCCATTGGTCGTGCCGCCAGTGGGGCCAGTCTTGCCGCCGGTGGGGACGGTCTCGCCGCCGGTGGCGCCAGTGTTACCGCCGGTAGTGCCGGTCTCGCCGCCGGTGGGGCCAGTGCTCCCGCCGGACACAGTGGTGCTGCCGCCGAGCTGGCTGTTTCCGCCGGTCGCGAGTGTCGAGCCGCCGTTTCCACTCCCGCCCTCGCCCGCGACCCCGGTTGAACCGGACGACCCGCCTGTCGAAGCATTACCCCCGCTGGCCGAACTGCAGCCCTGGAACAAGTTGATGGTGCTCGCGAGGATCAGAACCACACAACTTCGCGTTAGAGCTTGTGTCACATTCCGAGTTCCGGTTTGCATCATATCCTCCGTGGTGCATTTCCTCGCGCTTCATTGCGAAAGGCCTTGCCAATCCCCCAATTCTGCAGCGAATGGACCGGTGCGAAACGCTGGAATTCCGTAGCTGCTGCACTCCTCGGCCCTCGGTCTGGCTGGCTTCATCGGCACTTGTTTGATGCCCAGGCGCCGGCTTTGGTCGCGGCAGGCGCCATGACTGTGTTCACCTTCGTTAGGCCACGGGGCATGATGGCCACACTGGACCTACAACGACGTCGCGGCGGGGTCACCGACGGGCCGCCTGCCAAGAACCCGCACTTTTGTCGGAAGGTCTTAGTGCACGGCTGGGATGACTACCTGGCGAACCACAGCCGACGCGCGTCAGTTGCCATACCCAGCCGCGACGATGTTCGCCTGGACGGCTTGGGCCGTTGTGGTGGACGCCGCGCCCGAGGTCAAGACGCCTTCGTAGAAGTCCCCCTGGGCGGTGGCGGTGTTGTCGCCGCCGATGCCGAGAATGATGGCGCCCTGCTTTTTCATCGGATTGTAGCCGTTTGGACGTACGCCGTCGTAGAAGCTCGTAAGGGTTCCGGTTTGCGCGTTACCGCCCATGAGCGCGAACGACCCGGATCTTCCGATCACCATCGCCGTTACATACGGGGACGTGAGTGGCGTATCGTTGGGGTTCGCGGCAAAGCTGGCTTGCGCGTAAACGCCGTTTTCCATGTCCGCCATGACCCAGGGACCGTTGCCAGCCCCCTTTCCCTGAGACGTCCAATTGCCAAAATAGACAGCCTCCATGGTGCCCGCGCCATCATCATGATTGTCCGTCTCGGCGTTCCCGTAATCGAAGCAGCAACTGCCGTTGTAGAAGGTGCCGCTCGTCACCATGTATTCGGTCTCAGGCTGGTCGCCGGTCGCGACGCCCGTGGTCTGGTCGACTCGGTAGCCGTATCCGACAGGAAGGTGGACGCCGTAGACCGTGTGACCGGAGATTGTGAACTTGAGGGCCGTCGCTTCGGCCAGGGTGTCAGGCGTCTCCTTCCTCTGACCGGCGGGCCCCTGCTTTAGGTGGTTATTCTTGCCAGACTGGTCGTAGATGATGGAAATGGTGCACGTCGTGCCTGTGCAGAAGGTGTCCTGTGTGGCCGAGTTGGCGAAGCCTCCTGGGCTCAGCACTCCGATGTCCTTGGTCGTGTTGTCCGAGGCGCGTGTGACCTGGTATAGGCTGCCATTATACGCGCCCAACAGAGCCCGCACCGTGCTGTGGGCTGCAACACACGGGGTATTGCCGGATGCGAAGATGTCACAAGGCCCGGTGCCGGCCGTTGTCTTGCCGCCCGCACCGGAGAGTCCACCCGAACCGATGGTACCGCCCGAACCAACATGACCGCCGCTCGCGCCGCCAGTGGTCGTCCCGCCGGCTGAAACGGTTCCACCCGCGGGCTTTGTACCGCCAGTGCTGGCGATTCCCCCCGTTGCAAAGCCCCCACCGGTTGAAAGCAAACCGCCTGTAGCTGTTGCGCCGCCGGTGCTCCGCATTCCACCGGTCGCCACGCCTCCGCTTGCGGGAGTGCCACCCGCGCCCGTGGCCATACCCCCTCCGCTGGCCGGCGAGCCACCTTCTGCGACCGAGCCGCCCGAGACGACGGCACCGCCAAAGCTGGTCGAGCCGCCCGAGCCGAGTGCACCGCCAGAGCCGGCGCGCCCGCCCGATGCGGCAGTTCCACCCGAGTCGGGGGTCTTGCCGCCGGCCGAACTCAACAAGGCCGTTCCACCCGAGGCAGAAGTCCCGCCGGATACGATGCCGCCTGCGGCCTCCGAACTGCCGCCAGTCGTGACGCCGCCACTTGTCGCAACCCTGCCCCCTGACTGACCGCCACCGCCCGAAGCGCCTCCGGTGGCGCTGGCGCCACCGCTAGCGGACCCGCCGGACGTGCCCGAGGAACATCCCCAGATCAACGTGGCGCCTGTCAAGGCCGTGAGTACAGCTGAAAATCGCACCGTCGCCCGCGGGTTGCGTCTCGAATCAATATTCGCCATGGAACGAGTCCTCCTGCGTACATCTCGTACGAGGGTAAGGTTCCCCCGCATCCGCCGAGCGGCTCAGAAAAACTTCACCGACGTCAGGGCTTCTGGTAGACGCGCAGGTAGTCCACCAGGTAGGTGATCGGGAAGGTCGTGCTCGACGGGTCGCCGCCGTTCGCGCCGATGGCGAGATTGACGAGGATGTAGAAGGGATTCCCTGTGTACGGGGCCGTGGTCGTGATCGTGTAGCCGTACACGAGCTTGTCGTCCAAGTAGAGACTGATCTTCGTCGAATCCCACTCCATTGCCCACAGGTGGAATTTGCTCGACCAGGCCGCGCCGAGTGAACTCAGCGTCTGGCTCACACTCCCCGACCAGTCGCAATTGCCCCCCGAGGGCTTGCAGATGTTCGAGCGCACGCCATTGGCGTAGTACTCCATGATGTCGACCTCGCCGGAGGCCGGCCAACTGAGCCCGTTGCCCAAGATCCAAAAGGCGGGCCAGCTGCCTTGACGTGTATCGATTTGCCCGCACAGCTCGAACCGGCCATACAGGAAGCTCTTCTTTCCCGAGGTCGTCATCGAGGTCGACGTGTACTGGGCGTATTGGCGATTCTGCTTCCAATCGGTGCTGCCCGCATTGTANNTTGGGGTTCAAGACTTGTTGCTTCTGCGCGGCGATGGTGAGCAGTCCGCCCGACACCGTTGCATTGTCCGGCTGGTACCACTGGAGCTCCGAGTTGCGGACGAATCCCTTTTCGTAGCCCCAATTCGAAGAATCCGGGGCGCCGTCCTTGTCGAACTCGTCGGACCACACCAACTTCCACTTGGTATTGTCGATGGCCGCCCGGCTCGTGCACTGCTCTGGCCCGCCGCTGCCCGCGTCGATGGTCCCGCCCGCGCCGCCCGAAAAAGCGTCGGCTGAGCCATCACGTGAGGAGCCAGCGGTTCCCGAGCTTCCTCCCGAGCCTGCGTTTCCACCGTCGAAGCCGCCCTTTCCCGCATTCCCACCGCTGGCCACTGACCCGCCGCTTTCAATGGTGCCCCCGCTTGCGACCATGCCGCCGCTGCCACTGCGGCCCCCGGTTGCAATGCTGCCGCCGCTTCCGGAGGCATTGCCGCCCGTGTCGGTCGTCGACCCGCTCGTAGCGGTGGTCGAGCCGCCCGATCCAGGGGACGCACCGCCGGAGTTCCCGGTGCTGCCGCCGGCGCGAGTGGTACCGCCCGAGCCAGAAGTTGTGCCGCCCGTGCTGGTCGCGCTGCCGCCGGCGCGAGTGGCGCCGCCCGAGCCAGAAGTTGTGCCGCCCGCGCTGGTCGCGCTGCCGCCGGTGCCAGGCGTGTTTCCACCTGTGCCACCACCGCCATCAGCGGAAAGCGCCGCGGCGTCGTCCTTAATGACCGGCGGGCTACTGGTCGCGCTTCCTCGACACCCGAAGAGTCCTAGCACCACCATTGGAGCGAGCCAGACGAAGAAAAGCGTGCGAGGCAAGGAAGATACTTTCATGTCTCTCTCCGGCTGGCTTTTCCAGCAGGCCGACTCCGATGGTTGGCACCTAGAGCTGGGGGATGCCCCACTACGGGTACAGCCCATCTACGATCCCGTTGATGTACTTCTCGATGTTCGTGTATCCGGTCTTGTCGAAGTCGCCGGTGGCATCGGAGGGATCATTCGGATTCAGGCCGTACTTGGTTTCCCAGGCATCTGGCATGCCGTCTTTATCGGTGTCGACCGGCGCGGTTCCGCCCGCAAGCGTCCCGTAGCCTTGGTTGGTGAGGCCCGTGGCATTTTGGTCCGTCCACAGCTTGCCTGATTTTCCGAGCGATTTCACATCGGCGATCACGAGAGAATCGACTTGATCGCGCTTGTTTGGCCAGCAGCCAGCGTTGGCCAAGACATCGGCGTACGCGGCTGCCGCACTGGTGGTGGGCAGGCTCGCGGTGTCTGTTGAGTTCGCCTTGCTCGCCTTGGTGGTGCCGCCCGGCTGACCTGCGTCCGTGCCGTTGAGTGTGCCATCGGCATTGCTGTCGAGGAGATTCCCGCTGGCGTAGACGGTTTGCCCGGCGTTCATCTGATAGAAATCGTCTCCCGCGCTATTCGTGGACGGGCCGGCAATGAAGTAGTTGTCGATGATGTCGTGCCAGTTAGAACCGCCGGTATCCCCGGCACAATAGGCGTACTGGTAGTTGTAGGCCACGTTGTTGACGTACTGGGTGTTGGCCTTGGCCAGGGGCAAGCGACCATGGGCATTGGCCCAAAGGTTGGCGTACCAGGTGAAGAAGCCGCCTCCCTCAGTGTGCGCCCCGAACTGCTGGTGGGTTGGGTCCGCGTTGATGGAATACTGCATCGTGATATTGGTCGCCCCCACCGCGTCGATATTGTTGTACTGAGCGAACTCGATCGAGATGTGATCGAAGATCATGTTGCTGCCATTGAGCAGGTTGATCCCGCTTTTCCGCCAATCGGGATCGATGAGGCCCTGGCGGAAGCGCACGTAGCGCACGATTATGTTAGACGCAGCGTTAAACGAAACCTCGAACCCCTGGAAACCAATGCCGTCGCCAGGCGCCGTCTGACCTGCGATGGTCAGGTTGCTCTTG